>JBFKAF010000857.1:0-1579 GCA_041621735.1 Pseudomonas sp. | reverse complement strand
TCGGCAAAACGGTACAGCACCCGCGCCTGCAGTCCGCGGCACAACTCGGCCTCGCGCAGCGTGGCGAGCAAGCCGCCGGCCGACTCGGCGACTAACCAGGTCTGCAGAAAATCCAGTGCCTGCTCGTGCCCGGCGCCTGCGAGCCTGCCGGGTAATTCCAGGGCAAAACACAGCTGCACGCTCGGCTCGCCCGCCGGCAGGCCCATGCGCAACTGCTGCGCCTTCAGCGGCAACAGCGGCGCGGGTAACGCTTGCGGGTGCCGCACCTGACTCGGCAACTCGCCCGCAAGGCGCTGCGCCAGGCCGAACAGCTCATCCACCGGCTGCGGGCCGACCAGCACCAGTGACAGCTGGGCCGCCCGATAGAAACGCCGATGGAAGCCATGCAACGCCTGCTGGAAGGCTGCGTCCTCGACTGCCAGGGTCTGCCGATTGCCCGCCTGAAACGCCGCAAAACGGTGCCCTGCCGGCAACACCTGCCCCAGTGCCGTCGCCACCAGCGTATCGGCGTCCTGCCCGCGGGCGAGAAACTCGGCATGCACCACCTCGCGCTCGCGCAACTGCGCATCTTGCGCCAGTAGCGGCTGGCTGAGCATATCGATCAGCCGCGCCAGTGCTTCGCCGAGCCGGTCCGCCGGCACCTCGCAGAAGTAATCGGTATGCCGCGCCTGGGTCGAGGCATTGACCTGGCCGCCACAGCCCTGCACAAAGGCCATCAGCCCCTGTTCGACGGCAAACCCGGCACTGCCTAAAAACACCAGATGCTCGAGAAAGTGCGCCAACCCCGGGTACGCCTCGGGTTCATCATGACTACCCGCGGCAACCCGCACACTGATCGCCGACTTGCCCGCGCCAGGGCGGCTGAGCATGGCCACCCGCAGGCCATTGGCCAGCTTCCGGCAGTCGGGCTGCGCAGCATTGTCTTGCGGTAGTTCAGCGGCAGGCATGGGGTGGCGATACTCGGACAGGGGGCGGCGCCTCAGCATCGGTCACCACACCGAGCCTGTGCAATCGTACTTTGGCAGCATCGGCCTAACCCTAAAGTCGCATCTACGCCCATACAGCCGAGCGATGGGCTGCCGCGTCCGGGGCGGGCTTTCCTAACAACCTCACTACCCTCTGCAACGCTCGCCCTGGCTGCGCCAGACTGTTACTGAGCGCACAACGTGCCGGCAACAAAGCGTACGAACCGAGCCAGCCGCCACCAGACCACTGAAGATGCCCGAAGCACACCTCGACCAGTCGCTCAAAGCCCCCAGCCTCCTCTCCCATCGCTTCTCCGTGGCGCCGATGATGGATTGGAAGCACTGAAGCGCTCAGACCCAGAATCTATTGGCCTTGACTAGGCAAAACAAAACGTCCCGTACCACTTTTTACCACCAAAATTTCATTCCTCTTCAAGACCAGACAACGCACACCTATCCCGATACAGACTCATAGCCTGCGCGCTCCGCTTGCTGGTGGCGCCCATAGATAGGTGGAATAACGGTCTTGCTGTTCCTTCTCCCCCTACCACGGCGATCTCGCCGTCAAGGGCTGCGCGCGCTTTACGCACTTGCGGCGGAGCCGGCTATCGCCC
>JBFKAF010000856.1:0-1579 GCA_041621735.1 Pseudomonas sp. | reverse complement strand
TCCATCCGCAGCAGCTGCTGATGGCGGCTCATGACCCGCAGCTTGACGATGGTCGGCTGGCTGGCGATGCGTTGAAAGCGGGTTTTCACGCCCACGGCGGCCAGGCTGTTGCTCAGGCTATTAGCGGCCTCGTCTGCACCGGTCACGCCCACCAGCACCGCCGGCGCGCCCAGCGCGGCGATGTTCAGCGCGACGTTGGCCGCGCCACCCGGACGGTCTTCGATCTGCTCGACCTTGACCACCGGTACCGGCGCTTCCGGAGAGATTCGCGAGGTGCCGCCGTGCCAGTATCGGTCGAGCATGACATCGCCCACCACCAACACCTGGGCCTGATCGAAACGGGGCATAACTAGCTTCATGATTACTCCGGAATACGGCGAAAACGCCGCGAATCATAGCACAGGGCCGCACTCTGCCTGGCGCGGCGACCCCGTCAGTCGTCGAGCGCGCGCACCCAGAACAGCTCGTGGCGGCGCACCGCCTTGCGGAAGAACTCATCCTCGCCGCTGGCCGGCCAGCGCCGCCCGCTGAGCAGGCGCTGGATCAACCGACGCAGGCGTTTCTTCAGCGGCGGGCGGCCCTGCAGGTCGTGCTGCATGGCCAGCGCCATGGCCTTGTCCAACTGTACCTCGCGACTCAGCAGCGGGCTCCACAAGGCCTCGGCCGGCAGCGCCTCGATGGCCGGCGGCAGGGCGATGCCGAAGCCGGCCGGGCCCATGGGCCAGCGGTCGTTATCGTGCAAATGGTTGGCGTACAGCAGCGCCACTGCCGGCTTCCAACTGCTTAGGCGGATCGCCTCGAACAGCCCCTGGGTCGTCGCCACATGATCGGCATGCGGATCGAGTTCGGGATGCGGTGTGACTATGACTTCCGGGCGGAAGTGCTGCAATACCGCCACCAGATCGGCGATCAGGTTGTTCCAGCTCGGCTTGCCGTCGGCATCTGCCGGCAGCGGCAGCGGGTTGTGCTGGCGCACGCTACGGATGTCTGTTTCCCCGGACTCGCGCGAGCCACAGGCTTTATCCGGCTCGGCAGCCATCGCCGGCAGTTGCAGGCAGTAATAGCCCAGCTGCACACAGCGGCTCTGCGGCACACCACCCCAGAGCGGCACGGCCAGACTGTCCCAGCTGCGCAGACGACCTTTCAGGCGCGCCGCCTGTGCCGCGCCCAAACCCAGCCGCTGATAGGCCTCGGCTTCGATTTCGCCCTGGGTCAGGGTGACGACACTGACCTCGGCACTGCGGCTGTACAGACCGAAGGCCGCCAACTCGGCATCGTCGGCATGCGGCGCGAGGATCATCAGCCGCCGCTGGGCATAGTCTGGATTGCGGAAGGCATGCAGGGTCGCCGTGGACGACAAACGACAGAAGCGCGCGACCAGCCTCAGCTCGCCCTTGCCCAAGGATTCGGCCTGCCCGGACAGATTCAGGTAGCGCCGACCGGCAACGCCACGCTCGAAGTCCTGGCGGTCCTCGCCAATTCGCACATAAGGATCGAGCCAACGTCCCAGCCAGCTGGCGCTCAGCTTCACCTCGAGGATCAAGGTATCGGCGGCGGCCAGCTCGCCGGCCACCTGCAG
>JBFKAF010000855.1:0-1590 GCA_041621735.1 Pseudomonas sp. | reverse complement strand
TCTTTCCTGCTGTACCGTACCTACCACGGCTGCGCCATGCCGGTACAAACCCAACTGGCCAGCGTCGCTGCCTGGAACGATGAAGTGCATGTACGGGCCAACCGCGCCCTGTACCGCGAGAAGTTCGACGCGGTGCTGGCGATTCTCGACGGCGTACTGGAGGTGCGGCGTCCGGACGGCGGTTTCTACCTGTGGGCGCAAACCCCGATGGACGATGAAACCTTCACCCGCGAACTGTATGCCCGCGAGCACGTCACCGTGGTGCCGGGCTCCTACCTGTCGCGCAACGCCGACGGCGTGAATCCGGGTGCTAACCGCGTGCGCATGGCCTTGGTCGCGCCCCTGGCCGAATGCGTCGAGGCCGCCGAACGGATCCGCGCCTTCGTCACCAACAGCAATACTGTGAAGAATTTGAAGAGCCTGTAAGCATGAGCAGAACCCTCTACGGCATCAAAGCCTGCGACACCATGAAGAAAGCCCGTACCTGGCTCGACCAGCACGGGGTAAGCTACGCGTTTCATGATTACAAAGCCGTCGGCATCGACCGCGGCAACCTGCAGAAGTGGTGCAACGAACATGGCTGGGAAACCGTTCTCAACCGTGCCGGCACCACCTTCCGCAAGCTGGACGACGCACAGAAAGCCGATCTGGACCAGAACAAGGCCATCGAACTGATGCTCGCCCAGCCATCGATGATCAAGCGCCCCGTGCTCGATCTCGGCGACAAGACCCTGATTGGCTTCAAGGCCGAGCGCTATGCCACTGACGTGGTCTGAGCGACGACCAACTCTTTTGAATTTGTTGTAAGGAAAACACCATGACCACCTCTCTATTCAGCCTGGCCTTCGGCGTTGGCACACAAAACCGTCAAAACACCTGGCTGGAAGTGTTCTACGCGCAGCCCTTGCTCAACCCGGCCGTCGAGTTGAGCGCAAAAGTCGCCGAAAAACTCGGCTACAACGGCGGCAATCAAGCCATCGCCTTCAGCACCCAGCAGGCCGGCGAACTGGCTGAAAGCATCAAGGGCCTCGATGCCGGCCAGGCCAAGCTGCTGACCCGCCTGGCGGAAAGCCACAGGCCGTTGGTTGCCACCTTCCTCGCCGAAGATGCTGCGCCGACCAGCACCCCCGAGGCCTACCTCAAGCTGCACCTGCTCTCCCATCGCCTGGTCAAGCCGCACGGCCTCAACCTCACCGGGATCTTCCCGCTGCTGCCCAACGTCGCCTGGACCAGCCAGGGCGCCGTTGACCTGGCCGAACTGGCCGAGCGTCAACTGGAGGCGCGCCTGAAAGGCGAGCTGCTGGAAGTGTTCTCGGTGGACAAGTTCCCGAAAATGACCGACTACGTGGTCCCGGCTGGCGTGCGTATCGCCGACACGGCGCGGGTCCGTCTGGGCGCCTATGTCGGCGAAGGCACCACGGTGATGCACGAAGGCTTCGTCAACTTCAACGCCGGTACCGCCGGCCCGGGCATGATCGAAGGCCGCGTTTCCGCGGGCGTGTTCGTCGGCAAGGGCTCGGACCTGGGTGGCGGCTGCTCGACCATGGGCACCCTGTCCGGCGGTGGCAACATCGTGATTTCCGTCGGCGA
>JBFKAF010000854.1:0-1594 GCA_041621735.1 Pseudomonas sp. | reverse complement strand
CCGCTGGTGTCGACCTCGGCGAACCCCGCCGGACGACCGGCGGCGCGCACGCGGCTAAGGGTCGAGCAGTATTTTCCGCGGCAATTGGACAAGGTGCTCGGCGGCGCGCTCGGTGGGCGCAAGAACCCCAGCGTGATCCGCGATCTGATTACTGGCCAGGTGATCAGGCCGTCCTGACGCTACAAGGGTGGGTTAGGCGCGCAAACCGACTGCGCTGGCGGCCAGCAATCCCTGTCGCGCCGTAGCCCACCCTTGGGTTTCCCTGTGTTACGGCAACAGAATGGTCGAGCCGGTGGTCTGCCGCGCGCTCAGGGCCGTTTGCGCGGCCGCGGCGTCCGCCAGGGCATGGCGCTGGCCGATTTCGACCTGCAACTGGCCGCTGGCAATCATGCCGAACAGCTCGTCGGCCATGCCCTGCAGGTGCTCGGGGGTATCGGCGTAGCCAGCCAGGGTCGGGCGGGTGACGTACAGCGAGCCCTTCTGCGCCAGAATGCCCAGGTTGACCCCGGTCACCGCGCCGGAGGCATTGCCGAAGCTAACCAGCAGGCCGCGCGGGGCGACGCAGTCCAGCGAGGTCTCCCAGGTGTCCTTGCCGACGCCGTCATACACCACCGGGCACTTCTGGCCGTCGGTCAGCTCCAGCACTCGCTGCACCACGTTCTCATGGCTGTAATCGATGGTCGCCCAGGCGCCCTGCGCCATGGCCTTTTCGGCTTTCGCCGGCGAGCTGACCGTGCCGATCAGCTTCACGCCCAGGGCCTTGGCCCACTGACAGGCGAAGGAGCCTACGCCACCGGCGGCCGCATGGAACAGAATGGTCTCGCCGCCCTGGAGGGCGAAGGTCTGGCGCAGCAGGTACTGCACGGTCAGGCCCTTGAGCATGACCGCCGCCGCTTGCTCGAAGCCGATCGCATCCGGCAGCTTGACCAGTTTGCTGGCGGGCAGCACATGCAGTTCGCTATAGGCGCCCAGCGGGCCTGTGGCGTACGCCACGCGGTCGCCGACCTGGAATTGGCTGACTTCCGCGCCGACCGCCTCGACTATGCCCGCGCCTTCGGTACCCAGGCCAGACGGCAGGGTCGGCGGCGGATAGAGGCCGCTGCGAAAATAGGTGTCGATGAAGTTCAGGCCAATCGCCCGATTCTGTACGCGTACCTCGTGAGGGCCGGGTGTGGCAGGCTGGTAATCGACAAATTCGAGGACTTCGGGACCGCCGTGGCGGCTGAACTGGATACGCTTGGCCATGTCAGGCTCCTGGTCGAACAGATAACCCGTGGATGATGCCGGGAGTGGGCAAAACAAGCACCTATCCAATCGTCCCCATTGACCTGCGTCAACTGCGAGGGGCGCGGCGCAAATGCTATGCTAGCCGCCGATTTCGCCGCCAGCCTGGGGCTGTGCGGCCTGACCCGCTTTAAGGTGCCGCCGTGAGTGATCGTACTGAGGCCGTGAAGGCCTACCTGCTCGACCTGCAAGACCGAATCTGTTCTGCCCTGCAAGCCGAGGACGGCAGCGCCGAGTTTGTCGAGGACGCCTGGCAGCGTCCGGCCGGCGGTGGCGGGCGCACGCGGGTGCTGGCGAACGGCGCGCTGAT
>JBFKAF010000853.1:0-1595 GCA_041621735.1 Pseudomonas sp. | reverse complement strand
TGGCCAGGCTCTCGATGGTCAGCGCCTCGCGCTCGAAACTGAGGTTGCCGTCGGGGTCGGCGCTGGTGGCGCGGACGATGCCGACGTGGATCGGGAAGGCCTGGTAGAACAGGTAGTCCTCGCCGTCGATCGGCATGTGCCGTACCAGCTCGACGCTGGTCCGCGCGTTGAGCTTGCCGCCGCCGAACTCGGGGTCGACGAAGGTGCCCAGGCCAACCTTGGACAGCTGCCCCGGCTTGCCCGCGGCGATATCGCGAAACAGCTGGGAGATCACCCCCTGCGGCAAGTTGTAGGCCTCGATGCGGTTGTCCACCGCCAGCTTCTGCAGGCCGGGCACCAGGCCCCAGTGGCCGCCGATCACCCGCCGCAGCAGACCCTCGTGGGCCAGGTGGTTGAGGCCACGGCCCTTGCCGTCGCCCTGGCCTGCGGCGTACACCAGGGTCAGGTCGCGCGGCGCCTGCTCGGCCTGGAAGCGCTGCTCCAGGGCGATGGCGATTTCCTCGGCGAAACCGATGCCGACGAAGCCGCCGGTGGCGACGTTGGCGTTGTCGGGAATGCGTGCCACGGCGGCGGCGGCACTCATAATCTTGCTCATGGCGGGTACTCGAAAGCGGTTAAACAACAATGAGTACAGGTCTCTTAAAAGTGTCGCGAGCGAAGGCTAGACAAGGCGCGGTCAGGCGCGGACGCGGAGTGTACGGCTGTACATGAGCAGCCCGAGCCTGAGCGCAACGCCGTATAGCCGAGCGCAGCAACTTTTAAGCGTCCTGTTAGAAACTACCGAACAGGGTGCCCAGGGTAATCACCACGGCCAGGGCGAATAGCGGGAAGGCCACGGTGTTGACGAAGATGAATTTGTACGACTCGCGGTGGCTCAGCTTGCAGATCGCCAGCAGCGAGATCACCGCGCCGTTGTGCGGCAGGGTGTCCATGCAGCCGGAGGCCATGGCCGCGACCCGGTGCAGCAGCTCGGGGCTGATACCGGCGCTGGTGGCCAGGGTCAGGTACTGCGCGCCGAGGGTCTTCAGCGCGATGGACATGCCGCCGGAGGCCGAGCCGGTGATGCCGGCGAGGATGTTCACCGCCACGGCCTCGGAGATCAGCGGGTTGCTGGACACACCCAGCACCAGATCGCGGATCACCACGAAGCCGGCCAGCGAGGCGATCACCGTGCCGTAGCCGACTTCGGCGGCGGTATTGAGGATCGGCAGCATAGAGCCGAAGGCGCCGTCGTTGATTGTCTTCTTCAGGTCCATCCAGCGCTGCCAGTGCAGGCCAATGAGCAGCAGGATGGCGGCGCTCAGGGCGACGATGATCGACCAGATGCCGATCAGCGACTTGGCGTCCTGCAGGCCGCTGAACTCCGGCTTGGCCAGGACGCTGGCGTCGAAGTGCGGCAGCACCTGCTTGGCCATCACGAAGTTCAGGCCGATCACCAGCAGGATCGGCAACAGCGCCAACCAGAAGCCGGGGGTGTGGCCGCTGTCGCTGGCGAAGGGCTCGTCCGCGTGGCTGCCGTAGCCTTCGCCGGCGGCCATCAGCTTGCGCGCCTGGGCGCTCAGCCACCAGCTGCCGAGGGCGAACATGATCAGCCC
>JBFKAF010000852.1:0-1598 GCA_041621735.1 Pseudomonas sp. | reverse complement strand
GGTGGCCCACAGCATCAAAAGCGTGACCGGGCGCGAGACCACTCCGAGCACCAGCGGTGGCACTTCCGACGGTCGCTTCATCGCCACCCTGGGCACCCAGGTGGTCGAGCTCGGCCCGGTCAACGCCACCATCCACCAGATCAACGAGCGCGTGCTGGCCAGCGATCTGGAGGTGCTGACCGAGATCTATTATCAAACACTGGTCAAACTGCTCGCATGAAAATCCATGAACAAGCCTGCTACGCACCCCGATAGCTGCGTTGGGCGGTACTCGCTCCTCGCCTATCTATTCGATATGTCTCGTCGCTGCGCTCCGTCCGCCTTGCTCTCGGTGCGCTCGCGACGGCCTGTTAATGGATTTTTCGCATGCTGACCTGCCCCATCTGCCAAGGCGCCTTGAGCGCCGTCGACAACGGCGTGGTCTGCCCGGCCAATCACCGTTTCGACCGCGCGCGCCAGGGCTACCTGAACCTGCTGCCGGTGCAGCACAAGAACAGCCGCGACCCCGGCGACAACGCCGCCATGGTCGAAGCCCGGCGGCGCTTTCTCGACGCCGGCCACTATGCGCCACTGGCCCAACGCCTGGCCGAACTGGCCGCCGGCTATGCGCCCGCACGCTGGCTGGATATCGGCTGCGGCGAGGGTTACTACACCACGCAGATCGCCGATGCCCTGCCACAGGCCGAGGGCTACGCCCTGGATATCTCCCGCGAAGCGATCAAACGCGGCTGCAAGCGCGCGCCCCAGCTCGAATGGCTGGTGGCGAGCATGGCCCGCGTACCGCTGGCCGACGCCAGCTGCCAGTTGCTCGCCAGCGTGTTCAGCCCGCTCGACTGGCAGGAAGCCTTGCGCCTGCTTGTCCCCGGTGGCGGTCTGCTACGCATGGGACCGACCCGCGATCACCTGCTGGAGCTGCGCGGCAAGCTATATGACCAGGTGCGCGACTACGACGACCAGAAACACCTCGAACTGATCCCGCCCGGCATGCAATTGGCCCACAGCGAAACCCTGACCTTCAACCTGCAACTGACCAGCAACCAGGCCCGTGCCGACCTGCTGGCGATGACCCCTCACGGCTGGCGCGCCAGCGCCGAACGCCGCGCGGCGGTGATCGCCGAGCCGCTCGAGGTGACGGTTGCCATACGCTACGATTGGATCGAGAAACTTTAGCCGGCCACCAGGCTGCCCAGGAAAACACATGACCATGCGCCAACCGGATATCGAGATTTACCTGAAAGATGCCGATCACACCGCCATCGCCGCCTGGTTGAGCGAAGCGCTGGGGCCTTGCACCGCCTGGCAGCAAAAAGGCCAGACCTTCAAGTGCAACGCCGCGGGCGTGCCGGTGACCTGGCTGCCGAAGGCCGTGGGCAAGTGGCACAGCCTGTACCTGGAGAGCGACGCCACCCCCTGGGCCGACGACCTGGCCTGCGCGCAGGCCGCGTTTGCCGCGCTCAACGTCGAGGTACGTTGCGCGACTGGCAGCTGGCAGGAAGAGGAAAGCGACGAGCAAGCCGACCGCTGGATGCGCATCAGCGCCGATGGCGTCGAGGAAATCACCTGGCGCACCGGCTGAGTGAACCCCACTGCTGGCAATG
>JBFKAF010000851.1:0-1606 GCA_041621735.1 Pseudomonas sp. | reverse complement strand
CGCACGGCTGAGCAATCCGCTGGGCGGCACCATTCCGGAAGGACGGCAAAAACAGTTGCTGCGCCTGGCTGGTGATTTCGATATCCAGATCGTCGAGGACGATATCTACGGCGAGTTGATGTTCGAGCAGGGGCCGACCAAGGCACTGAAGTCGCATGATCGAGAAGGGCGGGTGGTGTATTGCTCGAGCTTTTCCAAGACCCTGTCGCCGGGCGTACGCATTGGCTGGATCATTGCGGGCAAGTACCAGGATGAAATCCAGCGTTTGCAGACCTTCAGCACCCATTCGGCCTGCAGTGTCACGCAAATGGCGGTGGCGGCTTACCTGGAAAACGGCGGCTATGATCGCCATCTGCGGCATATCCGCCAGGAATACCGCAAGAACCTCAGTGCCTTCCAGCTAGCGGTGCAGCAGAACTTTCCCGAAGGCACGCAGATAACCCGGCCCAATGGCGGCTTTATCCTGTGGGTCAGCTTGCCGGCGCGGGTCAACACCAAGGACTTGCATGTGCGTGCGCTGCAGCAAGGCATCAGCATCGCGCCAGGGCTGATCTTCAGTAATACCGAACAGTTCAATCACTGTGTGCGGTTGAACTGCGGCATTCCCTGGAACCGCGAAGCCGAGCGGGCGTTGATGACTCTGGGCATGCTGGCTAACCAGTTGTGCCAGGAGACCACCGGGGCCTTTTAAGCATATCTGCGCGCGGGTTAACCCGAATCCGTCAGGCGCTGCGTCTACTGAGGCAGGAGTTCTTTCCTGCCCCAGGAGACGCATCATGCACCCCTCTATCGCGCTGCCCCGGCAACCATTCTGGCTTGGCTTTGGCGCAAGCCTGTTGCTGAGCCTGAGCGCCTGTAATGCCACCCAACCCGAGACTTCCAGCGAGCAGACGCTTGCTAGGCAACCGGCGACTGCCACTGCGTACGAGTCGCTGGCCGTGCTGCCGGAGAAAAAAGCCGAGCGCTCCCGTTACCCTGCGATGGCCGTGCAGCCGAGTGTGATGCCCGCGCCTGCGCTAGCCGACTATCAGGCGCCGGCTTACCGGGAGGCCTACCGTGAGCAGTACCAACGGCTCGCCGCCAATCCGGTGCATGCGGTGGCCGAGTCGCCGGTGTCGACTTTCAGTATCGACGTGGACACCGGCAGTTATGCCAACGTGCGCCGCTTCCTCAATCAGGGCCAGTTGCCGCCGAGCGAGGCGGTGCGTCTGGAGGAGCTGGTCAACTACTTCCCTTATGCCTACCCGCAGCCCAAGGGCGACATCCCGTTCGGGGTTGGCAGCGAGTTGGCGGTGACGCCGTGGAACCCGCAGAGCCGACTGCTGCGCATCGCCATCAAGGCCTCGGATACCCGGGTCGCGGCACTGCCACCGGCCAATCTGGTGTTTCTGGTGGATGTGTCCGGCTCTATGGACCGCCGGGAGGGGCTGCCCCTGGTGCAGAGCAGCTTGAAGTTGCTGACTGGGCAGCTACGCGCCGAGGACAGGGTGGCGCTGGTGGCCTACGCCGGTGAATCACGGCTGGTGCTGGCGCCGACATCCGGCGCGGAAAAAGCCAAGATCGCTGCCGCCATCGAGCAACTGCGCGCGGGCGGTTCGACGGCCGG
>JBFKAF010000850.1:0-1609 GCA_041621735.1 Pseudomonas sp. | reverse complement strand
TTGACCATGTCAGCTTATCAAAACGACATCAAAGCCGTAGCGGCTCTTAAAGAGACTGCCGGTAACAGCTGGAGCGCTATCAACCCTGAGTCCGTCGCTCGCATGCGCGCTCAGAACCGCTTCAAAACCGGTCTTGATATCGCCAAGTACACTGCCGCCATCATGCGTAAAGACATGGCCGAGTACGACGCTGATAGCTCCGTCTACACCCAGTCGCTGGGCTGCTGGCATGGTTTTATCGGTCAGCAGAAGATGATCTCCATCAAGAAGCATCTGCAGACCACCAACAAGCGCTACCTCTACCTGTCCGGTTGGATGGTGGCTGCACTGCGTTCTGACTTCGGCCCGCTGCCGGATCAGTCGATGCACGAAAAAACTGCCGTATCCGGTCTGATCGAAGAGCTGTATACCTTCCTGCGCCAGGCTGACGCCCGTGAGCTGGACCTGCTGTTCGTCGACCTGGACGCTGCCCGCGCTGCTGGCGACGCTGCCAAGGCCGCTGAAATCCAGGGCAAGATCGACAACTACGAAACTCACGTAGTACCGATCATCGCCGACATCGACGCCGGTTTCGGTAACCCGGAAGCCACCTACCTGCTGGCCAAGCGCATGATCGAAGCAGGCGCGTGCTGCATCCAGATCGAAAACCAGGTGTCCGACGAGAAGCAGTGCGGTCACCAGGACGGCAAAGTGACCGTTCCCCACGAAGACTTCCTCGCCAAGATCAACGCGGTTCGCTACGCGTTCCTCGAGCTGGGTGTCGATGACGGTGTGATCGTTGCACGTACCGACTCCCTGGGTGCTGGCCTGACCAAGCAAATCGCCGTGACCAAGCAGCCGGGCGACCTGGGCGACCAGTACAACGCCTTCCTCGATTGCGAAGAAGTGTCCGCTGCCGAACTGGGCAACGGTGACGTGGTCATCAACCGTGGCGGCAAACTGCTGCGTCCTAAGCGTCTGCCCAGCAACCTGTTCCAGTTCCGTAAAGGCACCGGCGAAGACCGCTGCGTACTGGACTGCATCACCTCGCTGCAGAACGGTGCCGACCTGCTGTGGATCGAAACCGAGAAGCCGCACGTTGGCCAGATCGCGGCCATGGTTAACCGCATCCGCGAAGTGATTCCGAATGCCAAGCTGGTGTACAACAACAGCCCGTCCTTCAACTGGACCCTGAACTTCCGCCAGCAAGTGTTCGATGCATTCGTCGCCGAAGGCAAGGACGTTTCCGCCTACGACCGCGCCCAACTGATGAGCGTCGAGTACGACCAGACCGAGCTGGCTCAGGTTGCAGACGAGAAGATCCGTACTTTCCAGCGTGATGGTTCGGCTCAGGCCGGTATCTTCCACCACCTGATCACCCTGCCGACCTACCACACCGCCGCGCTGTCCACCGACAACCTGGCCAAAGGCTACTTCGCAGACCAGGGCATGCTGGCGTACGTCAAAGGCGTGCAGCGTGAAGAGCTGCGCCAGGGCATCGCTTGCGTGAAGCACCAGAACATGGCTGGCTCCGACATCGGTGACAACCATAAAGAGTACTTCGCTGGTGAAGCCGCGCTGAAGGCCGGTGGTAAAGACAACACCATGAATCAGTTCGGTTAAACGCAAC
>JBFKAF010000849.1:0-1612 GCA_041621735.1 Pseudomonas sp. | reverse complement strand
GGGCGCGAAAAAATGAATGAAGAAATGCAGGCGCTGGCGTTCCACGCTGGTGCCAATTCGATTTTCTATGGCGAAAAACTGCTGACCACGCCGAATCCCGAGGCCGACAATGACATGAAGCTGTTCGCTCGCCTGGGTATTGAGCCAGAACAGCGACATGTGCATCCCGAGCAGGAGCAAGCCGTGCAGGCAACAGTTAACAGGGCGACCACCGACCAGTATTTCTATGACGCCGCTGGCTAGGCAACGCGAGCTCCACCGTGGTATCCCCTGATCCGGCATTACAGCCCGTGCTTGACGCGCGGCGGGCCGATAATCTTTACCGATACCGTAAAACACTGCAGTCACCTCAGGGGCCGCGTGTCCAGGTAGACGGTCGCACCTGCGTTGGCTTTAGCAGTAATGATTATCTGGGCCTCGCCAACCACCCGGCATTGCTGGCTGCGTTTCATCAGGCAGCCGCTGAATATGGCGTTGGTAGCGGTGCGTCCCATCTGGTGAGCGGCCATTGCCGCGAGCATCAGGCCCTGGAGGAAGACCTGGCGGAGTTCACCGGGCGTCCCCGGGCTTTGCTTTTTTCTACCGGCTACATGGCCAATGTGGGTGTCATTCGCGCGCTCAGTGGGGTCGGTGATCTGGTTTTACAGGATCAACTCAACCACGCTTCCCTGCTCGATGGCGGCTTTCTGAGCCGCGCTGAATTTACACGTTTCCCACACGGCGACCTGAGTGCAGCCGCGATAACACTGGCTGCCTCGGGGGCCAGCCGCAAACTACTGGCAACTGACGGAGTCTTTAGCATGGACGGTGATCTGGCGGATTTGCCGGGCCTTGCCGATCTGGCCGATCGTCACAATAGCTGGTTGATGGTTGACGATGCTCACGGCTTCGGGGTCCTGGGCGAGAACGGGCGGGGCATTGCTGAACACTTTGCCATGGATCTTGATCGCCTGCCCATTCTGGTTGGCACCCTTGGTAAGGCGTTTGGCACTTTCGGCGCTTTTGTAGCGGGCAGCGAAGCCCTGATCGAAACGTTAATACAGTTTGGCCGGACCTACATTTACACCACAGCCCTGCCGCCTGCGGTCGCCGCTGCGACGCGGGTCGCGTTAAAATTGATCGATAGCGAAAGCTGGCGACGGCAAAAGCTGCATGGATTGATCGAGCGATTTAGGTGCGGCGGACGGCAGCTGGGTATTCCCCTGCTCGAATCGATGACGCCGATTCAGCCGGTATTGATTGGCGATGATGCAAAAGTCATAAAAGTCGGTGAACGCCTGCTTGATGCGGGTTACTGGGTCGGCGCCATTCGACCGCCGACTGTGCCGCGTGGCGGCGCGCGCTTGCGCATCACCCTGAATGCCGGGCATACCGAAGCCGAGGTTGATGGCTTGCTCGATGCATTGTCCAGCGCCTTGCGCGAGTGCACATGAAGTCAGTCTACTTTGTTACGGGCACCGACACGGGTGTCGGGAAAACCACCGCCGCGGTCGCGCTGTTACATGCCGCCGCCGCGCGAGGGTTGAGTACTGCCGCAATCAAACCGGTGGCCGCGGGCTGCGAGATGACCGCGGTCGGTTTGCGCAATGATGACGCGCTGCGGCTGCAGCGG
>JBFKAF010000848.1:0-1613 GCA_041621735.1 Pseudomonas sp. | reverse complement strand
GGCACCGTGCAGCTGGGCGATTCGGCGGAGTCGGTGGGTTTCGACGACGGCACCAGCAGCGCGGTGATGGCCGATATTGCCGGGCGCGCGGTGCGCTGTTTTCCGCGCCTGGCGAATGTACGCCTGGTGCGTGCCTGGGGCGCGTTGCGGGTGTTGAGTCCGGATGGCGCGCCTATCTATCAGGCCCTGCCCGGCGCACCGGGCGCCAGCGTGCTGTCCTGCCACAGCGGCGTGACCCTGGCCGCCGCCCATGCACTGCGCCTGGCGCCCTGGATAGCCGGTGAACAGGCACTCCCGGAGATCAGCCCCTTCGACCTGCAACGTTTCGCCAAGCCCGCCGAGGTGCGTCATGCCAGCTGACCGTCTGTTCCGTCAATTGCCCTCGGACGCCGAGTTGCTCAGCATCGAGTTCGATGGCCAAAGCTTACGGGTGCCGGCCGGCGTCTCGCTGGCGGCCGCCCTGCTCGCCAGCGGCATGCGCCGCAGCCGCAGCACCCCGGTGAGCGGCAGCCCGCGTGCGCCCTACTGCATGATGGGGGTGTGCTTCGAGTGCCTGGTCGAGGTGGATGGCGTGCCCAACTGCCAGGCCTGCCTATTGCCGGTTGCGCCCGGCTTGCGCGTGCGCAGCCAGCACGGGGCCCGCAGCCTGAGCCCGGCGCCCGCGCTGGAGGAACAGCACGATGACGCTTGAAACCTTCGACCTGCTGATCATCGGCGCCGGCCCGGCCGGCATGAGCGCGGCGCTCGAGGCGCGCCGCCATGGCCTGAGCGTAGCGCTGCTGGACGAACAGCCTGCACCCGGCGGGCAGATCTACCGCAACATCGACCACAGCGATCCGCAACGCCTGGCGATACTGGGTGCGGATTACCAGGCCGGTTTGCGTCTGAGCCAGGCCTTTATGGCCTGCGGCGCGCGCTACATCGCCGGTGCGGCGGTATGGCAAGTCACCGCGCAGAAACAGGTGCACTACCTGCTCGACGGTCAGGCCAACGTGCTGCAAGGGCGGCGCTTGCTGATCGCCACCGGCGCCTATGAACGGCCCATGCCGATTCCCGGCTGGACCCTGCCCGGGGTAATGACCGCCGGTGCCGGGCAGATTCTGCTGAAAAGCGCCGCGCTGCTGCCAGCCGCTCCGGTGATCCTGGCCGGCTGTGGCCCACTGCTGTACCTGTTGGCCGTGCAGTACCTGCGCGCCGGCATTGCCCTGGCGGCGCTGGTCGACACCAGCAGTCATACCGATGCCCTGCGCACCTGGCGCCAGTTGCCGGGTGCCCTGCGCGGTTGGCGCGAGCTGCTCAAGGGCGTGTCGCTGCTGGCCAGCTTGCGCCGCGCCGGGGTGAAGCATTACCGCGGCGCGCGGCAACTGGCGATTGAGGGCGCAGAGCAGGCTCAGGCCCTGCGTTTCAACAGTGGCGGCGTCGCACGGCGCATTCCGGCGAGCTTGATCCTGCTGCATCAGGGCGTGGTGCCGAACACCCAGATCAGCTGGTCGCTGCGCCTGCAGCACCACTGGAACGACGCACAACTGTGCTGGAGCGCCGAACGCGACGCCTGGGGCGAAACCAGCCTGGCGGGCATCTTCATCGCCGGTGACGGCGGCGCCATTGGCGGC
>JBFKAF010000847.1:0-1614 GCA_041621735.1 Pseudomonas sp. | reverse complement strand
TGGCCAAGCCGGTTAACCCACCTCGACGCGATTGCGCCCCCAACCCTTGGCTCGGTACAGCGCCTGATCGGCGCGCGCGAACACCTGTTCACCGCGCTCGCCCTCGGCAAACTCACTGATCCCGGCCGACAGGGTGATGGTCACCCGCTCGCCCTTGAAGTGAAACGGGCAGGCTTCGATCGACGCGCGCAGGGTTTCCAGCAATTGCAGGCCGCCGTCGAGCGGCGTCGTGGGAATCAGCAGGACGAACTCCTCGCCGCCGAAACGGGCCATGAAGTCGGTCTTACGCAGGCGCTTATGCAACTCGTTGGCGATGATTTTCAGCACCTTGTCGCCGGCCAGATGCCCGTAGCCGTCGTTGATTCGCTTGAAGTGGTCGATGTCCACCACCGCCAGCAGCAACTCACCGCCGTAGCGCTGCCAGCGCGCCACCTCCAGGTCCAGGCGCTCGCTCCAGGCGGCGCGATTGGGCAGGCCGGTGAGCGGATCGAGCAGGGCCTTCTGGCGTTGCTCTTCCAGGTGCTGGCGAAAGCCTTTGGCTTCCTGCTCCATGCTCGCCACCCGCTCGACCAGGGTTTGCAGGCGTCCGGCCACCAGCTGCTCGCGCTCGTCGCGCTGGCGCTGGTACTGCTCCATGGTGCCGAGCAAGCCATTCAGGCGGTTTTCCACCAAGCCCTTGAGGCTATTCAGGTCCGTTGCGTCCTGCACGCTGCTGTGCAGGCCATCGACCTGCTGGCGTAGCTCGTTGTCCAACTCACGCGCTACGTTGAGCGAGTCGGCATAGCCGTCGTGGGCATCTTGCAGGCTGCCCTGGAAGGTCGCCAGGCGTTCGTTGAGCTGCTTGAGGTAGCCCTCGAATTCATGCTGACTATTATCCGCAACCGCCAGCATCAGCACGGTCAGGTCATCCAGCACCGGCACCAGCTCATACATATTCAACCCGGCCCGAATCCGCTCGACCAGCGAATCGGCCTGGGCCTGATGCCGCTCCGGCAAGGGCAACTCGGCCAGCAGGCCCAGCAGGCTCGCCTGCACATGCTGGGCAATCGCGCTGTATCCAGGTTCGGGCTCTAAGGGCAGGGCGTAAAGCGGGTCGGCTGGCTGACTGTGCGGTTCACCGACCAGCTCATCTTCACTGGCGTCTGCCGGGGTGGCCAGCGACTCTGCCGGGGGTAACAGGTCGGCAGGCAAGGGCAGGCAATCGAGAACCGGTACAGCGGGCCGCGAGTCGGGCGAAGCGGCCTGCGCGGTTGACCTCGCATCGCTGGCATCGCTGGCATCGCTGGCATCGCTGGCATCGCTGGCATCGCTGGCATCGCTGGCATCGCTGGCATCGCTGGCATCGGCCACATGGTAAGCGGCGAGCGCAGCTGGCAGTGGCTGATCTTTGCCACTCGATAGCGGCTGTGGGGTGGGACTTGCAAGGTCGCTGACGGGCGACTCGCTATCCCGCGCCTGTGCGGGCGCTGGCGCGACCGCGGGCTCACGCGCGCCGAACAGTCGTTGCAGCAACCCTGGACGCGCGACCTCGTCCCGCCCCAAGACATTCAGGGCCTGACGCTGCAATTGACTCAGTTCGGCCAGCAGCAGCGACAGTTCGTGCAGCTGACCGGC
>JBFKAF010000846.1:0-1617 GCA_041621735.1 Pseudomonas sp. | reverse complement strand
TGGTCGAGTCCCACGGCAGTCGTGTGGATCTGTTCGGCGGCGCTCATAGCCCGGCCTCCTGTTGCGCTTCGCTGGGCTCGCGGCGCTGCATGCAGTAATCGGTGTCCGAGCAGACGAAGCGCTTGCTGCCGGCGTCGTCGACGATCAGCTCGTCAAGGTAGGAATCGTGACTGCCGCAGAAGGCGCAGTTTTCCTCCCAGCGCTGGACCTCGAAGGGGTGGTCGACGAAATCCAGGCTGACCACCTCGGTATAGGGCGGCACGGCGTACAGGCGCTTCTCGCGGCCGGCGCCGAACAGCATCAGCGCCGGGCTCATGTGCAGCTTGGGGTTGTCGAATTTGGGGATAGGCGAAGGGTCCATGACGTAGCGTTCGTCCACCGTCACCGGGTAGGCGTAGCTGGTGGCGATATGGCCGAAGGTGGCGATGTCCTCGTACAGCTTGACGTGCATCACCCCGTAGTCGCCGAGGGCGTGCATGGTTCGGGTCTCGGTTTCCGAGGGCTCGATAAAGCGCAACGGCTCGGGGATCGGCACCTGAAACACCATGATCTGCCCACCGTGCAGCGGCGTTTCCGGAATCCGGTGACGGGTCTGGATCACCGTCGCATCCGGGGTGCGGGTGGTGGTGGCGACACCGGCGGTGCGGGCGAAGAATCGGCGGATAGACACCGCATTGGTAGTGTCGTCGGCGCCCTGATCGATTACCTTGAGCACGTCCTCGGCGCCCAGAATGGCGGCGGTCAGCTGCATGCCGCCGGTACCCCAGCCGTAGGGCAACGGCATCTCGCGGCCGCCGAAGGGCACCTGATAGCCGGGCACGGCCACGGCCTTGAGCAGGCCTCGGCGAATCATTCGCTTGGTCTGCTCATCCAGGTAGGCGAAGTTGTAGCCGCGCTCCAGGGCGCCGGCGGCTTGCCTGGCGGCGTTCGGGTTCAAGCCGTTCATCCACGGTTCTCCTGTTCGGTAGCCTGCATCGGTGCATCGGCCTGTTTGCGCAGTTTGCGGATCAGCTCCAGTTCCGACTGGAAGTCGACGTAGTGCGGCAACTTCAGGTGCGAGACGAAACCGGCGGCCTCGACGTTGTCGCAGTGCATCAAGACGAATTCCTCCTGCTGCGCCGGCCCTTCGACCTCCTCGGCGTATTCGCTGGCGCGCAGCGAACGATCGACCAGAGCCATACCCATGGCCTTGCGCTCGGCATAACCGAAGGCCAGGCCGTAACCGCGGGTGAACTGCGCCTCGATGCCCTGGCCGCCGACGAACTGGTTGACCATCTCGCACTCGGTGATCTCGATATCGCCGAGCGGCACGGCGAAACCCAGTTCCTCCGGTTCGATCCACACCTGCACCGCGCCGATGCGAATCTCGCCGGCGAAGGGGTGGTTGCGCCCGTAGCCGCGCTGGGTGGAATAGCCCAGCGCCAGGAGGAAGCCCTCATCGCCACGGGCCAGAGCCTGCAGGCGCTGCGCGCGGTTAGTCGGGAAATCCAGGGGTTCGCGGGTCATGTCCGGCACCTCGGCGGCGCTCGGCCGCTCGCGGGCCAGCAAGCCCTCGTCGGCGAGCAGATCGAGCACCCGTGGGCAGCTTTCCAGTTGCGCCGCAACATCGACCCGCGG
>JBFKAF010000845.1:0-1618 GCA_041621735.1 Pseudomonas sp. | reverse complement strand
TTGCGCCTGATGGAGGCGGTGCGCCTGCGGGTCAAGGATGTGGATTTTCAGCGCTGCGCGATTCTGGTGCGCGATGGCAAGGGCATGAAGGACCGCGTGACAATGTTGCCGCAAGCGCTGCGCCCAGCTTTGCAGGCGCATCTCGCCGTGGTCGAGGGCCTGCATGAGCGCGATCTGATCGAGGGTTTCGGTGAGGTCTATCTGCCGTTCGCCCTGGCACGCAAGTACCCTAGCGCACCGCGCGAGTGGGGCTGGCAGTATGTGTTCCCGGCGGCGCGGCTCTCGACAGATCCGCGTTCGGGTGTACGGCGTCGCCATCATTTCGATGAGAAGCGGGTGCAGCGCGCCTTCAAGGTGGCACTGCGAGGGGCCGGAGTCGTCAAGCCGGCCACGCCACACACCTTGCGCCATTGCTTCGCTACCCACTTGCTGGAAAGTGGCCAGGACATCCGCACGGTGCAGGAGCTGCTGGGGCATGCCGATGTGAAGACCACGATGATCTATACCCATGTGCTCAATCGTGGCGGTCTGGCCGTGCTCAGCCCGCTGGATCGTTGACTGCGCTGCTCGGTCGAGTGAGTCGCACCGGGTGTAGGCGCACTGGCTGACTATGCTTAGCGAGTCGAGGGTGAGCAGCATCTAGCAGGCTGTTGAAAAACTACTGCGCTAGGCTATGCATCGTTGAAATCGGCCTCAAAATGCTCATTTACACCACGTAAACTGCGCTTTTTCGGCCGTTTTCGCCTGCCTAGCCTTCGCTCGCTACATTTTTCAACGGCCTACTAGCGGCGTCCACTCGGCTGATTTTGGCGGTGGCAACGGGGCTCTACGCGCCATTGGCCTTGGCATGATCGTGGAACCGCGGCTGTGGCAGTGGGCCTGGGGCCTCAGCCGGATAGGTCGTTTATGAGATTTCGCAGTCCGCTCAAAGTCCTGTTCTATGGCAATGTGCTGATTGTCTGCCTGCTGCTGGGCTATAAGGCCTATCTGAACTTCTGGCTGCCGGACTTTGCTGCGGCGCATACCACGCAGGTCGAGCAGATTCAGGCCCGGCTGGAGGGCCGCGAGCGCTTCAGCTTCGCGGTGGTGGGTAACATCAACAACTCGGTCGGCATCTTCGAGCGGCGCATTATCCCGCTGTTGAATGCCTCCGACGTCGACTTCGTGATCTCCGCCGGCAATGCGGTCAGCGGCGGCGGTGAGGACAAATACCGAGCGCTGTACGGCAGCCTGAGTCACTTGCAGGTGCCTTACCTGCTGACTTTTGGCGCCCATGAGTACGAGGATTTCGGCAGCTATCGCTTTTACGAGCACTTCGGCCCGCATTTCTTCAGCTTTCGTGCCGGCAACAGCCGCTTCATCTTTCTCGACAGCACCGGCAAGACCTCCTGGCACTGGCAGATGCTCTGGCTGAAGGACCTGCTGCGCCTGGCGGATACCCGGCACCGCTTCCTGTTTACCGGTAAGCCACTGCTGCGTAGCGCGGGCAGTGACTCGTTTGCCGAGGAGCAGGATTACCTGCAGCCTCCGGCATTTCGCGAGGCGCTGATGAGGCTGATCGATGAGTCCGCGGTCGATGCGGTCTTTACCGCCAACCTGCCGCTGTTTTCCGAGCAAC
>JBFKAF010000844.1:0-1620 GCA_041621735.1 Pseudomonas sp. | reverse complement strand
GCCGCCGGCAGTCTCGGCCTGATCGGCCACCCTGGTGCCTACCCGGATTGCCCACGCGCGGTCGATCAACCGGTGACCCTGGCAATCGGCCCGGAAGGCGGTTGGATCCCCTACGAAGTGGAGAAACTGCAGGAAGCCGGCTTGCAACCCGTGCAACTCGGCGCACGCATTCTGCGCGTGGAAACCGCGGTGACCGCGTTGCTGGCCAGGCTGTTCTAAGCGCCACACCGCGCGGATTCGTGGCGTTTCTTCGCCTGGATGTAATCGGCGACCTGCCCTGAGTAGCCCAGATGCAATCCGGGCCGCGCACTCGCCGATGGCATTCGGTTACGGGTTTTCCGCCACCTGGCGGGCCAGCCAATGCCCCGGCAACAGCTGCCCCTTCAGGGCCGGCGCCTCCTCCAGCCGCACATCCCGCGGCGCCAGTGGCTCGCCGCACTCGGAACACACCAGCACACCGTGCATCGCCGCGCCGCAACTGCGGTGCACATGCCGAATCGGCGCACCCTCCACGCCACTCATATGCCGATCGCCCCAGTTCACCAACGCCAGCACGGCTGGATAGAGGTCGCGGCCCTTCTCGGTCAGGCAATACTCCTCGCGCAGCGGACGCTGCTGATAGGCCACCTTGTGCAGCACTTCGGCCTCGACCAGTTTCTTCAAACGATCCGCCAGCACATGCCGGGTGATCTGCAACCGCATCTCGAACTCATCGAAACGACGTATCCCCAGAAAACTTTCGCGCAACACCAGCAGGGTCCAGCGGTCGCCCACCACCGACAGGGTGCGCGCCAGCGAACAGGGTTGTTGAGCAAGTTCTTCCCAGCGCATGAGCCAATCTCCGGCAATCGATGGCTCACCATAGCTTGACAGGTTCTAAATTGGAACCGACTATCAAGCAAGTTCCAAAAAAGAACCTTGGAGAACAGAGATGATCGAACGCAAAGCAATCCTGGTCATGGGCGCCGGCGATGCCACCGGCGGGGCTATCGCCAAGCGCTTCGCTCGCGAGGGGTATGTCGCCTGCGTCGCCCGCCGTCACGCGGACAAACTGCAACCGCTGGTCGACGCCATCGAGGCCGAAGGCGGCACGGCGCGCGCCTTCGGCTGCGACGCGCGGGTCGAGGAGCAGGTGCAGGCGCTGTTCGCCACCATCGAACAGGAGGTCGGCCCGCTGCAAGCCGTGGTGTTCAATATCGGCGCCAACGTGCAGTTCTCCATCACCGATACCACCGAGCGGGTCTATCGCAAGGTCTGGGAAATGGCCGCGCTGGCCGGTTTCCTCACCGGTCGCGAGGCCGCACGGGTGATGCTGCCGCGCGCGCGCGGCAGCATCATCTTCACCGGTGCCACCGCCTCGCTACGCGGTCGGGCCAATTTTTCCGCCTTCGCCAGCGCCAAATTCGCCCTGCGCGCCCTGGCCCAGAGCATGGCACGCGAACTCGGCCCGCAGGGTATTCACGTCGCCCATCCGATCATCGACGGCGCCATCGACACCGCCTTTATCCGCGAGACCTTCCCCGAGCTTTACCAACGCAAGGAGCAGGACGGCATCCTCAACCCCGAGCATATCGCCGAGACCTATTGGCAGATCCACTGCCAGCCGCGCGACTGCTGGGT
>JBFKAF010000843.1:0-1620 GCA_041621735.1 Pseudomonas sp. | reverse complement strand
GGGCGCGTTGATGGAACAGATGGGTCTGCGCAAGGGCGACCTGACCAACATGGTTCCGGATGGCAAGGGCCGTGTGCGCCTCGAGTACAACATTCCGGCCCGTGGTCTGATCGGTTTCCGTAACGAGTTCCTGACCCTGACCTCCGGTGCCGGCATCATGACCAGCATCTTCGACCGTTACGACGTGATGAAGTCCGGCGATATGTCCGGGCGTCAGAACGGCGTACTGGTTTCGGTCGCCACCGGCAAGGCGCTGACCTACTCGCTGGAAACCCTGCAGGCGCGTGGCAAGCTGTTCGTCGAGCACGGCCAGGACATCTACGAAGGTCAGATCGTCGGCCTCAACAGCCGCGACAACGACCTGGGCGTGAACCCGACCAAAGGCAAGAAGCTCGACAACATGCGTGCTTCCGGCAAAGACGAAACCATCGCCCTGGTTCCGCCGGTTCGCTTCACCCTGGAACAGGCTCTGGAATTCATCCAGGACGATGAGCTGTGCGAAGTGACGCCGAAGTCGATTCGCCTGCGCAAGAAGATTCTGGGCGAAAGCGAGCGCACCCGCGCGGCCAAGAAAGGCAACTGATCACTCGGTTGCATGACTGAAAAAGCCCCCGTCAGCGCAAGCTGGCGGGGGCTTTTTGCTTCTCGGCGCTGCTGTTTTGCGCCGCCATGTCTGCGTTTGCCCGGCTGCGCGCTACTGCGCGGCGGGTACTTCCGGGCGCGGTGAGGCGCTCCGGTTACTGTTGCTTGGGGAGGTGCAGGCTGCGCTTGAGTCGGCGCATGCCTAGCCAGACCGCGGCGACGCACAGGGGCACGGCAAGCCCGGTGGCGAGCGTGCTGCTGTCGATCAGGCCGAGGGCTTTGGCCGATTCCGCCAGGTATTTGCACAGGCCTACCAGGTAGTAACTGATGGCGGCCACCGACAGGCCTTCCACCGTTTGCTGCAGGCGCAACTGGGTGTGGCTGCGTTGATCCATGGCGCGCATCAACTGCTGGTTCTGGGTTTCGATGGTCAGGTCGATGCGCGTGCGCAGCAGTTCGCTGGCGCGGTCGATGCGCCGGGCCAGATCGTCCAGGTCCTGCTCGGCGGCTTCGCAGGTACGCCAGGCGGGCGTCAGGCGGCGCAGGAGGAATTCGCGGAAGGTCTGCAGGCCGGGGCACTCCTGCTCGCGCAACTCGGCCAGGCGGTTGATGATCAGTTCGTGGTAGGCGCGGCTGGCGGAGAAGCGGAAGTTGTGCGCGGCGATCAGCTGCTCGACCCGCGCCGCCAGGCTGCCAAGCTCGCTCAGCAAATGACGTTCGTCGGTCAGGTCGCGAATCTGATTGATCTGCTGGATGGACGCCGCCAGTTGCCGCTCCATGGCCTTGATCTGCGGCGAGATGGCTTTGGCCTGGGGCAGCGCCAGCAGCAGCATCATGCGGTAGGTTTCCATTTCCAGCAGGGTGCGTACCAGGCGTCCGGTTTGGCAGGGGTTGAGACTGCGGTTATGGATCAGCAGGCGTCCGCTGCCGTCGCTGTGGATGCGGTAGGCGCTCCACAGGCGAGCCTGGCCATCGCTGACCAATGAGCTGATCAGGCGCTGGCCTTCGAAATGCTGGCGCATCTCATGGGGTTCCGGC
>JBFKAF010000842.1:0-1621 GCA_041621735.1 Pseudomonas sp. | reverse complement strand
TACGCCCGGTGCAGGCATAACAACTGCACCGGGCGCAACTGAGTGATTGGGCCTGCTTACTGCTGCTCGACCCTGAACAAGGGGGCAACCTCCACTTGCGCATGCATCTGCTCGCTGCCTCCGCCACGCCGCATACCGCGCACCGGACAGGCATCCAGGTAATCCAGGCCTACTGCCAGCTTCAAGTGCCGCTCAGCCTTGACCAGGCAGTTGGTCACATCGAAGCTGTACCAGGCGCCGTCCAGCCAGGCTTCGGCCCAGGCATGGCTGGCCAGGTGATCCTCGCTGTCAGTGTGCAGATACCCGGAGACGTAGCGCGCTGGAATGCCCAAGCTGCGCGCGCAGGCGAGAAAGGCATGCGTGTGATCCTGACATACGCCCTGACGCGCGGCGAAAGCCTCGGCGGCACTGGTCTCCACCTTCGTGCTCCCCGGCTGGTAACTGATATGCCCATTCAGCTGATGCATCAACTCGATCAATGCACTGCGATCGCGGCGCTTTTTGCAGTGCTGCTGGGCGAACTCACGCAGTGCCTGATCCGCCGCGGTCAAGCGAGTGCTGCGCAAGAATGGAAACGCCGACTGGCTCTCGTGCTCGCAGTCGCGCTGCTCATCAATATCCACCTGACCACGGGCGCCGATCACAATCGCCTCATGTGGTTCCTCGAGGGTCAACACATGCAGAATATTGCCGTAGGGATCGACCTGGGCACGCACCGGACGCGGCAACGTCAACACCCAGCTGAGTATCTGCTGACGCTCACTGTCATGGGGTGTCAAACGTAGGTACTGGATGCTGGAGCGCACCTGATCTTCATAGTGATAGGCAGTATCGTGACTAATGGACAGTCTCATGCGACCTCCAGATAGGAACTGTTAATGGCTTGCCCCAACTGCAAGGTCAACTGGATGAAATCAGTCAGCCAGGCATGCAGGCCTTCGTCCAACACCTCGTCAATGCTCGTATAGCGCAGACGCGCGTCCAGTTCGGCCGCCAGCCGTTGCGCCGCTCGCGCATTCTCGCCAGGCAAGTTGGCGAGCAACTGATCGAGTTCATCCATACAGGTACGCAATGAACGCGGCACTTCGGGGCGCAACAGCAACAGCTCGGAAACCTTGCGAGTGCCCGGCGAGCCTCGGTAAATCTCAGCGAAGGCCTCGAACGAGGACAGCGCTCGCAACAAGGCGCTCCACTGATAATAGCTGCGCGCCGAGCGACCCTCGATTTCGTCGATGTCCTCGCCAAGCATCTCGTAACGGGCATCGAGCAGGCGCAGGGTGTTGTCGGCCCGTTCGATAAAGGTGCCCAGGCGAATGAAGCGGTACGGCTCGCCACGCATGATGGTACCGGAGGTGGCGCCGTGAAACAGGTGCGAGCGCTCCTTGACCCACTCGCAGAAGCGACTGATGCCATAACGACTCAACCCCTGCTCGGCGATTCCGCAAATCTCCAGCCAGGTGGCGTTGATGTTCTCCCACATGTCAGGAGTGATGCGCCCGCGCACGGCATGGGCATTGCTGCGGGCCGCGCCAAGGCAACTGTAGATGCTTGCCGGATTTTCGCTATCCAGTGCGAAGAAATGCAGCATGCGCTCGGCATGCAGCTGGCCGTGACGCGCCAT
>JBFKAF010000841.1:0-1621 GCA_041621735.1 Pseudomonas sp. | reverse complement strand
GGGGAGAGCGGCACCTTGCTGGTCAATGTGCGCGACCAGGGCTCTACCCTCGACTCCCCGCGACAGATCGTGCTGAACGACTGGTTGAAAGGTGTCGACGAACCAGATCCGATCACCTCGCTGGGTATCCGCCCTTGGCGTCCAGTATTGGTGCCGATCTTGGCGCAGCTGGACCCGCAAGGTCCCGCTCATGCAGCGGGTTTGCAGGTCGGCGACCGCTTAGTGGCGTTGAATGGGCAGGCGCTCGACGACTGGCAGCAGTTGGTCGATCAGGTGCGGGCGCTGCCGGGTAAGTCGGTCAGTTTGACGGTCGAACGTGCCAAGCAGATGCTGGATGTGCCGGTGCGACTGGCTGCGCGTGGCGAGGGCGAGGCGCGCAATGGCTATCTGGGGGCTGGTGTACAGGGCGGCGAGTGGCCGGCCGAGATGCTCCGCGAGGTCAGTTTCGGGCCTTTGGAGGCAGTTGCTGAAGGGTTCCGGCGCACCTGGACCATGAGTCTGTTGACTCTTGATTCGTTGAAGAAAATGCTCTTCGGTGAGCTCTCGGTAAAAAACTTGAGCGGGCCGATAACCATTGCTAAAGTGGCGGGCGCTTCGGCTGAGTCGGGTTTCGGGGATTTCTTGAATTTCCTCGCCTACTTGAGCATAAGTTTGGGGGTTCTCAATTTATTGCCGATCCCTGTGTTAGATGGGGGGCATCTGCTTTTTTACCTGATCGAGTGGGCGCGTGGTCGGCCACTGTCGGAGCGGGTGCAAGGTTGGGGGATGCAGATTGGCATCAGTCTGGTGATTGGGGTGATGTTGCTGGCCCTGGTCAACGACTTGGGTCGACTGTAACCGTTACTGAATTACGCTCTCAGCATTTACAAAAAGTGTCGCCTTAAGCGGCAGATTTTTTATCGTCAGCTGGAATAAGAAAGGACTTCATGAAACGTCTGCTGCTACCTGCGGTGCTTGCCGCATTGATGATCGCCGAAGTTCACGCCGAGTCCTTCACCATCTCCGATATTCGCGTCAATGGCCTCCAGCGGGTGTCCGCGGGCAGCGTATTCGGCGCCTTGCCGCTGAATGTCGGCGAACAAGCCGACGACCGCGCCTTGGTCGAGGCTACGCGCGAACTGTTCAAATCCGGATTCTTTCAAGACATTCAGCTCGGTCGTGATGGCGATGTACTGGTCATTACCGTAGTCGAGCGTCCGTCGATTTCCAGCATCGAGATCGATGGCAACAAGGCCATCACCAGCGAAGATCTGCTCAAGGGCCTCAATCAATCGGGTTTGGCGGAAGGTGAAATCTTCCAGCGCGCGACCCTCGAAGGGGTGCGCAACGAACTGCAGCGCCAGTATGTGGCCCAGGGCCGCTACTCCGCGGAGATTGAAACCGAAGTGATTCCCCAGCCGCGCAACCGCGTGGCGCTGAAGATCAATATCAGCGAAGGCTCGGTCGCCGCCATCCAGCACATCAACGTGGTGGGCAATAGCGTTTTCGCCGACGAAGACCTGATCGACCTGTTCGAGTTGAAGACCAGCAACTGGCTGTCCTTCTTCAAGAACGATGACAAGTACGCCCGTGAGAAACTGTCCGGTGACTTGGAGCGGCTGCGTTCCTATTACCTGGATCG
>JBFKAF010000840.1:0-1622 GCA_041621735.1 Pseudomonas sp. | reverse complement strand
GGTGCGGATGAAATCCGGCAGGGTGTGGTGGGTGGTGACGTCGATCGGCTTCGGGTAGGCCGCGGTGTGGCAGAACGACTGCATCACCAGGTCGGTGGAGAAGCCCAGGCAAGCCAGGTCTTTCAGCTCGTCGCGGGTCATCGGGCCCGTGGTGTCCTGGGAACCGACGGTGGTCATCTTCGGTTCGCAGTAAGTGCCAGGGCGTACGCCTTGACCTTCCGCCAGACCGCAAGCCTTGCCAACCATCTTCTGTGCCAGGGTGAAGCCCTTGCTGCTGGCAGCGGGCGGCTCAGGCAGCTTGAACAGGTCGGTTGGGCCCAGGCCCAGTTCGGCGCGGGCTTTCTCGGTCAGGCCGCGACCGATGATCAGCGGGATACGGCCGCCGGCACGGACTTCGTCGAGCAGTACCGGAGTCTTCATTTCGAAGGTAGCCAGTACTTCGTCGCTGCCGTGCTTGCAGACTTTGCCAGCATGCGGGTACAGGTCGATGACGTCGCCCATGTTGAGCAGGGATACGTCGAATTCGATCGGCAGGGCGCCGGCGTCTTCCATGGTGTTGTAGAAGATCGGAGCAATTTTGTTGCCGAAGCAGAAGCCGCCCGCGCGCTTGTTCGGCACGTTCGGCACGTCGTCGCCGAAGAACCACAGCACCGAGTTGGTGGCGGATTTACGCGAGGAGCCGGTACCGACCACGTCGCCCACGTAAGCGATAGGGAAGCCTTCGCCACGCATGCTTTCGATTTGCTTCATCGGGCCGGTGACGCCTTGCTCGTCCGGCACGATGCCGTCGCGGGCCATTTTCAGCATGGCCAGGGCGTGCAGCGGGATATCCGGGCGCGACCAGGCGTCGGGGGCCGGCGACAGGTCGTCGGTGTTGGTTTCGCCGGTCACCTTGAATACGCGCAGGCTGATCTTGTCGGCCAGGGTCGGGCGTTTCTTGAACCACTCGCCGTCAGCCCAGGACTGCAGCACGCCTTGCGCGTGAACGTTGCCATTCTTGGCTTTTTCGGCGACGTCGTGGAAGGCGTCGAACATCAGCAGGGTGTGCTTCAGTTGCTCGGCAGCGACTGCACCCAGTTCGGCGTCGTCGAGCAGCTCGACCAGGGTGGCGATGTTGTAACCGCCTTGCATGGTGCCCAGCAGTTCAACGGCGTGTTGCTTGCTGATCAGTGGGGAAGTGGCTTCGCCTTTGGCAATGGCAGAGAGAAAACCGGCCTTGACGTAGGCAGCTTCATCGACGCCTGGCGGCACACGGTTGGTGATCAGGTCGAGCAGAAAGGCTTCTTCGCCAGTTGGCGGGTTTTTCAGCAGCTCGATCAGGCCTGCGGTTTGTTCGGCGTTCAGGGCGAGGGGCGGAAGGTTCTGCTTCGCGCGTTCCTGGGTATGTTTTACGTAGGCGTCAAGCACGGTATTTCCCCCGAGTAGGCCCACAGTAATGCGGGGCCAGGCTGCACGTTCAGATTAGTGTGTAGACACAGGTCGCCACCGGTCGAGGATGACCGCCGACGTCCGAGGACGACCTGTCTCTACATATCGTTGATTAGTGTTTGTTGATGGCTGTGAACGGATGCTGTTGGGCTCCGTTGAACCCCGTATCCTTCGCTATGAATGGGCGTGGCTCC
>JBFKAF010000839.1:0-1638 GCA_041621735.1 Pseudomonas sp. | reverse complement strand
GGGCCGATGCTGTTCCAGAACCAGCCCGAAGTGGTTTGGGGTCTGATCGCCTCGTTGTTCGTCGCCAACGTCATGCTGCTGATCATGAACGTACCGATGGTGCGTATCTTCACCCGCATCCTTTCGGTGCCGACCTGGGCGCTGGTGCCTGCGATTGCCATCATCACCTCGATTGGCGTGTATGCGGTGCATTCGACCACCTTCGATCTGTTCCTGATGATCGGTATCGGTGTGTGCGGCTATATCCTGCGCAAGCTGGACTATTCGCTGTCGGCCGTGCTGCTCGGTTTCATTCTCGGCGGGGTGATGGAAGACAACCTGCGCCGGGCGCTGTCGCTGTCCAATGGCGAGTTGGGCATCCTCTGGGGCAGCCCGATTACCCTGGTCGTTTGGGCACTGGTCGGGCTGATGGTGGCCTATCCGCTCTTCCGTGCCATGCGCGCACGCAAGATCGAAAGAATGCTCATTACCGACTGATCCCTTCCCTGTCAGTGAGGACATCTAGGGCGAGCCTATCGCCCTAGATGAGATAAATATGCATATCGTAATCCCCGACGACTACCAGCACGTTATCCGTTCGCTCGACTGTTTCTCCCTTCTCGACGGCCATCAGGTCAGTGTCTATCACGACACGGCTAAGAACCTGGATCTGCTGGTGCAGCGCTTTCGCGATGCCGATGCCCTGGTGCTGACGCGTGAGCGAACCTGCATTAGCGCGGCGTTATTAGCCCAATTGCCCAAACTCAAGCTGATCAGCCAAACCGGTAAGGCGGGTGCGCATATCGACCTCGACGCCTGCAGTGCCCAAGGTGTTTCGGTGATGGAGGGAAGGGGTTCGCCTATCGCACCGGCGGAACTGACCTGGGCGCTGATTCTCAATGCACGGCGGCAACTGATCCCGGCGATCCAGGGCCTGTACGCTGGGCACTGGCAAACCAATATCGGTGAGCGGCTGTATGGGCAAACCTTGGGCATCTGGGGTTACGGTCGTATAGGGCAGCGCTTGGCTCGCTATGCCCAGGCCTTCGACATGTCCGTAATGGTCTGGGGTAGCGAGACCTCAAGGGACGCGGCGGTGCACGACGGACATCGAGCCGCGAGCTGCAAGCAAGCCTTCTTCAGCGAAGTCGATGTGCTGAGCCTCAATCTGCGCCTGACCGAGAGCACTTGGCATGTGGTCACCCTCGAGGATCTGATGCAGATGAAGCCCAGCGCATTGCTGGTCAACACCAGCCGCGCGGAACTGTTCGCACCAGGCGCCCTGCTCGAAGCTTTGAGCTCCGGGCGACCCGGCTATGCGGCGCTGGATGTGCTGGATGACGAACCGATCCTGGACCTGGCGCACCCGCTGCTCAATCACCCGAGAGTGCTCTGCACCCCGCACCTGGGGTACGTCGAGAAGCACAGCTATGAACTGTATTTCGGCGATGCGTTCGCCAACGTGCAAGCCTTCTTTCGCGGCGACCCTTGCCAACTGGTCAAGCCGGCCATTATGCACCAGCGCCCAACGGACCCGGTTACCACGTAGCGAGGAAACCTACTGCGCAGACTGAAGTGCACACACGGTGTGGATGCGCATCACTGCACTGTGGGCCATCCGTCCAAGACCTCACTCGATTGCGGCTGCAGTCGGCAATT
>JBFKAF010000838.1:0-1641 GCA_041621735.1 Pseudomonas sp. | reverse complement strand
ATCCCCGGCATGAAGCGCATCACATAGTCATCCGGGGTGCCGATGCGCACCGAGCCGACCATGTGCGGCTCGCGCAGGGTGGTCATCACCTCGCCATGCAGCTTGAGGATGCGCCGCGCGTAGCCCAGCAGCACCTGACCCTCGGCGGTCAGGCTGACCTGGCGGCCATCGCGCTGGAACAGCGGGCGCTGCATCACGTCTTCTTCCAGGCGCTTCATCTGCATGCTCACCGCCGACTGGGTGCGGTTGACCATCTCCGCGGCGCGAGTAAAACCGCCGTGATCGGCGATCGCGACGAAGGTGCGCAGCAGTTCGCTGTCGATGCTCGGGTAGTTGGCCACTCATCAATCTCCGAGATGCAAGACATAAGAAACATTCGTTGGATTGATCATAAGCCCGGCGCGAGACTGTCGCCAACCCCACAGGAGGGCGACGAGATGAAAGGTCAAAAAGGTTATGTACTAGTCAACCATTCACCCCGGCATGGGGTGCATCTGGGTGCTTTTGTCATGGCTGCCTGGCGTCAGCTCAAGCGCTGGTATGAGCTGGCCGAGCAGCGTCGGCAACTGGCGGGTCTCAGTGACGAGGCGCTCAAGGATATCGGCTTGAGTCGTGCGGATATCCTGCCCGAGACCGAACGGCCATTCTGGGACGATCCCCTGGCCAAATAAACCCATGCTCTATCCCATTCAAGGACACAACCATGCAGATTGAAGTACAGATAGTGAATGCCTTCGTGGACGGCGAGGCAGGTGGTAATCCAGCCGGCGTGGTGTTGGATGCGGATAATCTGGAGCAGTCGCAGAAACTGGCAATCGCCGCGGCGCTGGGGCTGTCGGAAACGGCCTTCGTGTCGGGCTCCGAGAAGGCAGCCTTCAAGTTGGAGTTCTTCACCCCGTCGCGGCAGATTGCCCATTGTGGTCATGCCACTATTGCCACGTTCAGCTTGCTTCGGCAATTGGGCCGGGTGGGCGAGGGCTGGACCTCGAAAGAAACCATCGATGGTAATCGGGATATCCTGATCGCCGGAGATATGGCGTTTATGCAGCAGCTCGCGCCGCGTTACCGCGATATCGACGCGGACTCGGCGTTGTTTCAGGAGGTCCTGGCCGCGCTAGGCATCGATGCGCAGCAGCTGATGCCCGAGGTGTTGCCGAGCGTGGTCAATACCGGCAATGGCTTCCTGGTCGTGCCGTTGCGTGACGAGGCCGCAGTGGCCGGGCTCAAACCGGATCAGGTCTTGATCGAACGGCTCAGCGAGCAACTCGATTTGATCGGCTTCTATGTGTTCTCCAGCCAGGTGCGGGTCGCTGGGCGCGATGCGGGGGCGAGGATGTTCGCTCCACGCTATGGCATCGAGGAAGAGGCGGCCACCGGCATGGCCGCCGGACCCTTGGCGTGTTTTCTGCGCGATCGCCTGGGGCTGACAGCCTCGCGATTGTTGATCGAGCAGGGCTGGTTGATGCCAGCGCCATCGCCCAGCCTGATCACTGTCGATCTGCAGATTGGCGAAGCTGGTATAGAGCGTTTGATGGCGGGTGGCACAGCTCACGTCATGCGCTCGACACACGTCAGGCTATGATTGTTGGACTCTAAAGCATCGAGACCCCCTGAGTGTCGAACAAGCAACGACTGATTGGT
>JBFKAF010000837.1:0-1641 GCA_041621735.1 Pseudomonas sp. | reverse complement strand
GTGTCTTCCGGGTTCTTGCGGTTTTCCACCAGTTTCACCCGCAGGTCCATGGGCATGTCGGTGATGGCCGGGATCTTGTAGCTGGCTGGGCCGTTGGTCATCAGCTTGCCTTTGTCGTTCCACACCAGCTCTTCCATGGTCAGCCATCCCAGGCCCTGGACGAACGCGCCTTCCACCTGGCCGATGTCGATGGCCGGGTTCAGCGAGGCGCCGACGTCATGCAGGATGTCGGTGCGCAGCATCTTGTACTCGCCGGTCAGGGTATCGACTATCACTTCCGCGCAGGCGGCGCCGTAGGCGAAGTAATAGAAGGGGCGGCCGCGGGCCTTGTCGCGATCGTAGAAGATCTTCGGGGTGCGGTAGAAACCGGTGCTGGAGAGCGAAACCTGATTGAAGTAGGCCTGCTGAATCAGCGCATCGAAGGAGATGAACTGCTCGCGCACGCGGACCTGGCCATTGCGGAACTCGATGTCTTCCGGGGTCACCTTGTGCTCGCGCACCAGGAAGTCGACCAGACGTTGCTTGATGATCTGCGCGGCGTTCTGCGCGGCCTTGCCATTCAGGTCGGTGCCGCTGGAGGCTGCGGTCGGCGAGGTGTTGGGCACCTTGTCGGTATTGGTCGCGGTGATCTGGATGCGCGAGATGTCGACCTGGAACACTTCGGCGACTATCTGCGCGACCTTGGTGTTGAGCCCTTGACCCATCTCGGTGCCACCGTGGTTCAGGTGGATGCTGCCGTCGGTATAAATGTGGATCAGCGCGCCGGCCTGGTTGAGGAAGGTGGCGGTGAAGCTGATGCCGAATTTCACCGGGGTCAGCGCCAGACCCTTCTTCAAGACCGGGCTCTTGGCGTTGAAGGCGCGGATTTCCTCGCGACGTTTGGCGTACTCGCTGCTGGCCTCCAGATCGCCGGTCATCTCGGCGAGCATGTTGTGCTCGACCGGCTGGTGGTAATGGGTGACGTTGCGCTCGTGCTTGCCGTAGTAGTTGAGCTTGCGCACCTCCAGCGGGTCCTTGCCCAAGCTGCGCGCCACCGCATCCATGACTTCCTCGATGGCGACCATGCCTTGGGGGCCGCCGAAACCGCGGTAGGCGGTGTTGGAGGCGATGTTGGTCTTGCAACGGTGACCGTTGATGGTGGCGTTGCCGAGGAAATAGGCGTTGTCCGCGTGGAACATCGCGCGGTCGACGATGGAGCCGGACAAGTCGGGCGAGTAGCCGCAGTTGCCGGCCAGTTCCAGCTGGATGCCGTGCAGCAGGCCGTTGTCGTCGAAGCCGACGTCATACTCGACGTAGAAGGGGTGACGCTTGCCGGTGATCAGCATGTCCTCGACGCGCGGCAGGCGCATCTTGGTCGGGCGACCGGTGAGGTGGGCAATCACCGCACACAGGCAGGCCGGGCCGGCGGCTTGGGTCTCCTTGCCGCCAAAACCGCCACCCATGCGGCGCATGTCGATGACGATCTTGTGCATCGGAACGCCGAGCACTTCGGCGACCAGTTTCTGTACTTCGGTAGCGTTTTGCGTCGAGGTATAGACGATCATGCCGCCATCTTCGCTGGGCATCACCGACGACACCTGGGTTTCCAGGTAGAAATGCTCCTGGCCGCCGATATGCAGCTTGCCTTGCAGGCGGTGTGGC
>JBFKAF010000836.1:0-1643 GCA_041621735.1 Pseudomonas sp. | reverse complement strand
GCGTACTCCAGACGACGGGTCAGGTCGCCTTCGCCGCTGGCGATGCCTTTCAGCATGGCCGCCACCCCGAGAATCGGTCGGGTCACGCCACGGGCGGTCAACCACATCAACAACAAGCCGCCAATCACCGCCACCAGGCCGATCAACAGGGCCAGCGTGCTGTCGCTGGTACGTTGCTGATCGAGCTGTTGGCCGAGTCGCAGAGCCGGTTCGAGCATCACCGGTTCGGGTACTTCGAGCAGTGCGCTCCAGGGTTTGGCATCGGGGATCGGTGTGAAGGGCTGCAGCACCCGGAGCATGTGGTCGTGATTGAGCACGGCGGCTTGGCCATTAGTGATCAACGGGCGCAGCGCGTCGGCGTGTTTGCCAAAGGCTTGGTCGACCGCAGCGCTGAGCAAACTGGCGTCGCGGCTATGACCCGCCAGCAACCCCGCCGGGCTGAAGATGCTGACATGGCCCTGGCTGTCATACAGTTCCTTGTTAGCGTCCAGGCTCAGCTGTTGCAAGCTCTCGAGGCTGATATCCACGCCCATTACGCCAATCACCTTGCCGTCGAGCTCCAGTGGGAAGGCGATGCTGGTCATCAGTACTTGCTGGCCGCCAACATCGTCGTAATAAGGCTCCAGCACGCAGGCTTTACGGCTGTCGCGTGGGCAGGTGTACCAGGCGTTGTAGGGGTCACCGCTGGGGCCGCTCTTGGTGTCGTTGAGCATGTCTTCGGGCAGCGTCTCCGACTCGAGCTTGCCGGGCGTGGGTTGCGACCAGTACAGCGAGAAGCGGCCTTGGGCATTACTGCCGAGTTCGCTCTGTTCGGCGAACAATTCGTCCTTGCCGTCCAGTGCATTGGGCTCGAACACCAGGTACAGGCCGAGCAGCGAGGGGTTGGCCTCCAGGCTGTTGCGCACTTGTCGGGTCAGGTCTTCGCGCAGGTCGAAGGCGTCGAGAAAGCGTTTCTGTGCCTGGTCGCGCAGGAACAGAATCTGCCGGGAGAAGCCCTTGCCGTACTGGAAAGCGTCCATGAAGTAACGCTGAATACGGATCGCCTGCAATTCGCCACGTGCTTGCAGGCGCAGCTTCGCGCTGTCCTCCAGCATGCTGCTGCTGGAACCACGCACCAACTCGGCGCTGCGCGTGGACTGGTAGAGCGAAGCCCCGACCAATAGGGTCACGATGGCAAATAAACATAAGCCAGCCAGCAGGGTGATTTTCCACTGGATAGACAGGCGACTGGGCGACATGCGGCGTTCCTTTCTTCGTGGGACTACAGGTGCGCTATCGGCGCGTGAACGACTTTCTTGACCACTGCAAACGCAGTTGGACGACAGCCGGCAGGGCTGTGGAGCGAGGCGATAAATTAACAGGGTTGAATTATGCACAGCGTGATTGATATTTAACACGGCGCATTTTTGACAGCCCGTGACGCTTGCGGCAGAGTACGCGGCTTTTTTGGGGCAGCAGCTCAGTAACGGCGTGCCCTGCGGATTTCTTCGCACAGCTTCTTGGGAGCGCCTGATGAATGCAGTAATCGCAGCGGTCGGCATTATGCTGATCCTCAGCCTGTGCCGTGTGCATGTGGTGGTCGCCCTGATCGTCGGCGCCTTGGCCGGTGGCCTGCTTGGCGGGCTGGGTGTCGAGGGCTCGCT
>JBFKAF010000835.1:0-1646 GCA_041621735.1 Pseudomonas sp. | reverse complement strand
TGGTGCTCAATGGCGGACGTGTCGAGCAGGTCGGCTCGCCGATGGAGCTCTATCACCAGCCGGCCAACCTGTTCGTCGCCGGATTCCTCGGCACACCGAAGATGGGCTTCCTGCGTGGTCAGGCCGGCAAGGCCGACGGCGCCGCCTGCGAGGTGCAGCTGGAGTGCGGCGCGTTACTGAGCCTGCCGTTGGCCGCTGGCGGACTGGCCGCGGGCAGCGCGGTGACCCTGGGCGTGCGTCCCGAGCACTTCAACATAGTGCCGGCCGGCCAAGGCCAGCTGCGGGTCACCGCCGATGTCAGCGAGCGTCTGGGCAGTGACACTTACTGCCACGTGCGCACGGCCTCCAAGGAGATGTTGACCATCCGGGTGCGCGGCGATTTCGCCCCGCGCGCGGGCGAAACCCTGGAGTTGGCCTTCGATCCGGCGCATTGCCACCTCTTCGATGCCGATGGCCAGGCCATCGCCCAACGACTGCAGCAGGCGGCCTGAGGCCGCCCGTCAGACCCGCTCAGGAATCCCTAGATGAAACTCAATCGCCAGCATCTCGAGCAGCTGGCGGCGCCTATCGCGCTGCCCGCTTACCGTGCCGACACGACCCGGCAGGGCATCGCCCACATCGGCGTCGGCGGCTTTCACCGCGCCCATGAGGCGATCTACACCGAGGCCCTGATGAACCAGGGCGAAGCCCTCGACTGGAGCATCTGCGGCGTCGGCCTGCGCGCCGAGGACCGTGCCATGCGCGATGCCCTGGCCGGGCAGGACTACCTCTACACCCTGGTCGAGCTGGGTGACGATACGCACGGTGCGGTGCAAGTGGTTGGTGCCATCAGTGGCATGTTGCTGGCCGAGGATTCGCCGCAGGCGTTGATCGACAAACTGGCCGATCCGGCGATCCGCATCGTCTCGCTGACCATCACCGAAGGCGGCTACTGCATGGACGACAGCAGCGGCGAGTTTCTCGCCGAGCTGCCGCAGATCCAGCACGACCTGGCCCATCCCGAGGCGCCGCGCAGCGTCTTCGGCTTCCTCTGCGCGGCCCTGGCCAGGCGTCGCGCCGCCGGCACCCCGGCGTTCACCCTGATGTCCTGCGATAACCTGCCGCACAACGGCGCGGTGACGCGCAAGGCGCTGCTCAGTTTCGCCCGCTTGTCCGACCCCGAGTTGGCGACCTGGATCGAGGCCAACGTCAGTTTCCCCAATGCCATGGTCGACCGCATCACCCCCATGACCAGTGACGCGCACCGCCAGCAACTGGCCGAGCGCCACGGCATCGAGGACGCCTGGCCGGTGGTCTGCGAGCCCTTCGTGCAGTGGGTGCTGGAGGACAAGTTCGTCAACGGTCGGCCGGCCTGGGAAAAGGTCGGGGTGCAGTTCACCGACGACGTCACGCCCTACGAAGAGATGAAGATCAAGCTGCTCAACGGCAGCCATCTGGCGCTGACCTACCTGGGCTTTCTCAAGGGTTATCGCTTCGCGCACGAGACCATGAACGATCCGTTGCTACGGCGTTTCGTGCGAACCTTCATGGACCTGGATGTCACCCCGCAACTGGCGCCGGTGCCGGGTATCGACCTGGATGTGTACAAGGACACGCTGATCGAGCGTTTCTCCAACCAGGCCATCGCCGATCAACTGGAGCGGATC
>JBFKAF010000834.1:0-1646 GCA_041621735.1 Pseudomonas sp. | reverse complement strand
CGGCGGAAGGTGCGGAAGTAGCCGCGCATCAGTTTCAGGTGTGCCGCCACATCCAGTTGATGGGACAGCAGGTGGAAGTGCAGGCCCTGCAACTGCAGCCAGGGCTGGTTGCGCAGCAGGAGCAAGGCCTGTTCCAGAGCCTCTTCGTCGAGGCCGAACGGCGTAGGCTTGCCGCCCATTACCAGGCGGCTGTCGGGGGCCTCGGCCAGCTTCAGGTTCAAGCGCAACAGCACCGGGGCCGGTCGCCCGCTGGACTCGGCGATGCGTGCCAGGCGGCGCAGTTCGTTGAGGCTCTCGACATGGAAGGCCGCGACCCGGCAATCCATGGCCGCCGCCAGTTCGCTGTCGAGCTTGCCGGGGCCGCCGAAGATCAGTGGCTGCTGCGGGCACTGTTGGTACAGCCAGCGCAGTTCGCCGCCCGAGGCCGCCTCGAAACCGTCCACCAGCGGCGCCAGGGTCTGCAGAATCGCTGCCTCCGGGTTGGCCTTGGCGGCGTAGAACAGCTCGCAGTTGTCCGGCAGCAGCGCGCGCATCTGCCGCACATGTCGGGCCAGGGCGTCGAGGTCATAGAGGTAGGCGCACAGTGGCTCCTGGCGCCGTGCACGCAGCTCATCGATGGCCTGGTTGACGCGCGCTGGCAGGCTCATGGGCGCACCTCTGCGCGCTGATAGGTGAGCGGGTTGGGCAGGGCGGTGTAGCCGGCATCGCGGTCGGCGCGCATCAGCAGGCGGGTCATGAAGTTCTCCTTGCTCGGCAGCGGTGCGCCGGCGCACAGCTCGCGCAGGGCGGGAGGGTCGTCGAGGCGCTGACGTTGGCTTTCCAGCCGTTCGCCGATCTGCCGCCACAGACGCTGTTCCAATCCGCTCTCGCCGGCGGCGAGGTGGAAGATCGCCTCGCCCAGGTTGTTCACCAGGGTGCAGTAGGCCACGCGTTTCCAGGCTTGCTCGGGAGCGTAATAGAGCGACGCGCGGGTGCGCTCGGCAAGGTGTTCGAGTTGCGCCGCCGACCAGCACTGGGGCACCAGCTTGGTGCCCTCCAGATCGCGGATCCATACCCGGCAGGGCAGCCCTTGCTCGTCGAAACCGAGCAGGGTGTTTTGCAGGTGCGGTTCCAGCACCACGCCCTGACGGAACAGGCAATACAGCACGCCGCCGAGCAGTTGTTCGGCATAGCCGTCGAGCCAGCGCAGCGCTGCCGTGGCGTAATCGACCCCGAGCCGCGCCGCGCACTGCTCGACCAGAGCCTGGCAGACGCTCTGGCCGTGCAGGTCCCAGGTGAACAGGGCCATCGCCACCCGTGGCCGATAGCGTTGGCGGCAGCTCGCAGCGAGGTTCTGCCGATAGACAATACCGAAGCACTCGGTGACTTCGCGGGCCTGTTCCAGGCTGCCCAACGCGCTCAGGTCGAGGGTGCTGGCGGCCGGCTCCGGCATCAGTTGAAAGCCTGGCTGCACCTGGGCCAGTTCGCCCATCAGCGGCGTCAGCAGGCGCGTCAGGGCCACCGCGCTGTCCAGCTCGTACCAGGCATTCTTGCGCACGCAGTTGGTCAGGCGCACGTGCACCGAGAACTTGAGGAAATGCGCCAGCTCGGGGTGATAGAGGGTGCGCACCGAGGACGTCGGATACAGCGCCATGCCCTGTGGGCCT
>JBFKAF010000833.1:0-1649 GCA_041621735.1 Pseudomonas sp. | reverse complement strand
TCCGGCATAGCGCGGCGTGCCTATCCCCGCGACAACCGAAGGCTCTCTGCCGCGGCGCCTTGGGCCGTCGCCGTCCAGCCCCCGCGAGTCGATTGCGCGGGACGCTCGCTACCCGCGCGGAACGCACACGCCGGCTACCGGCAAACCCTCGCCGCCTGGTGCATACGCTCACAGCAGGTGAGGGGTACTGCGCGCCACCAGCGCCTCGGCCGCCACCCCACGCGGCAAGGTGCCGTAGACCCGTCCGCCCTCGCCCAGCCGGCTGGCGATAAAGGCATCGGAGACCGTCGCGTTACCCGCCTCCAGCAGCAGCTTGGCTTGCAGCGCCAGCGCCACGTCCTCGGTCAGCTGGCGAGCGCGGTACTGGATATCGCCGGTGTCGCGAAACGCCGCCTGCAGTCGCTGGATATGCGCCTTGAGCCGTGCATCGCCATGCCCGCCGCCCAGCTCGGCGAACAACGCATCGAGCACGCCCGGCTCCTTGGACAGCGCGCGCAGCACGTCCAGGCACTGCACGTTGCCGGAGCCTTCCCAGGTCGAGTTGACCGGCGCCTCGCGGTACAGCCGCGGCAGGATGCTGTCCTCGACGTAGCCAGCGCCGCCCATGCACTCGGCGGCTTCGTTGATCATCGCCGGGGCGCGTTTGCAGATCCAGTACTTGCCCACCGCGGTGACCAGGCGGGCGAACTTGTTCTCCTGCGGGTCAGTCGGGTTGTCCAGCGCCTGGCCCATGCGCAGGGTCAGGGCCAGCGCCGCCTCGCTCTCCAGGGCCAGATCGGCCAGCACGTTCTGCATCAACGGTTGCTGGTTGAGCACCCGGCCGCCGACCTGACGATAGGCGCAGTGATGCGCGGCCTGGGTCAGCGCCTGACGCATCAGGGCGCTGGAGCCAATCATGCAGTCGAAGCGGGTCAGCGCCACCATCTCGATGATGGTCGGCACGCCGCGGCCCTCCTCGCCGATCATCCAGGCCAGGGCGCCGCGGTATTCCACCTCGCTGGAGGCGTTCGACCAGTTGCCCAGCTTGTTCTTCAGGCGTTGGATATACAGCTCGTTGCGGCTGCCGTCTGGCCTGTGGCGCGGCAGCAGGAAGCAGCTCAGGCCCTTGTCGGTGTTGGCCAGGGTGAGGAAGGCGTCGCACATCGGCGCCGAGCAGAACCACTTATGGCCGACCAGCTCGTAGGCCTGCCCCGGCCCGGCCTGACCGACCGCATAGGCGCGAGTGGTGTTGGCGCGCACATCGGTGCCGCCCTGCTTCTCGGTCATCGCCATGCCGATGGTCGCCCCGCTCTTCTGCTCGAGCGGCAGGTTGCGCGGGTCGTACTGGGTGGCAAGGATCTTCGGCAGCCATTGCTCGGCGATGTCCGCCTGCAGTTTCAACGCCGGTACGCTGGCGAAGGTCATGGTCAGGGGACAACCGCTGCCGGCCTCGGCCTGGCTGTGCAGGTAGCTCATGGCGGCGCGGGCCACATGCGCGCCGGCGCGCGGCTCGGTCCAGGGCATGGAGGGGATGCCATGCTCGATGGCGGCGCTCATCAGCTGGTGATAAGCCGGATGGAACTCGATCAGGTCGATGCGATGGCCATAGCGATCATGGCTGTGAAACACCGGCTTATTCTGGTTGGCGAGAAAACCCGCGGCCATCAGCT
>JBFKAF010000832.1:0-1652 GCA_041621735.1 Pseudomonas sp. | reverse complement strand
GCTGTCGAACAACTGGTCGCGCACCGCCGCCAGGTCGACCGGCGCGGCATCGCCCTTGAGCAAGGCACGCCAGTTGGTCTTGTCCGCCACCTGGCTGCGCAGCAGGTCTTCGACGAAGCCGGACTGCTGGCGGGTCGCCACGCGCAGAATCGGCAGCGCCTGGCTCGCGCCCTGATCCAACCAGCGGGTCGGCACTTGCGTTCCGCGAGTGATGCCGACTTTGACCCCGGAGGAGTTGGCCAGATAGACAACATGGTCGGTCATGCAGAACTGCTCGCCCCAGCTCGGTTCGCGGCACGTGCCGGCGTCGTAGTGGCAACGCTCCGGGCTCATGATGCAGATATCGCACTGCGCGAGTTTCTGCATGCAGGGATAGCAGTAGCCCTGGCTGAAACTGGTCTTGGTCTTGCGCCCGCAATGGGTGCAGTGAATGGCGCCGAGGTATTCCAGGCGCAGCGTCTTGCCGATCAAGGGGTTGACCGGCACCTCCTGCTCATCCAGGCGGAAGGCGTACTGCACCGGGGCTTCCAGGCGCGCCGCCATCTTGCTCAGGGCACCGCGTGCTAACTCGCCCATCAGTGCAGGGTGTCCGAGGAGGTCTTGAACAGCAGATTCGGCACTGGCGCGGACTTGGAGCTGCACTCCTGCGGGCCCATATAGCCGATGCGCTGATCTTCCGGCAGGTTCTGCACTTCCCAGGCAATCAGTGCCTGCAGGCAGAGTTCCTTCTGCTCCTGAGTCAGCTTGCGGCCATCGGCCCATTTACCGATTTCCACCGCCAGCTTGAGGCTCTGGTAGATCTCCGGAGTGATATTTTCGATAGTTTCTAGAAAGGACGACATACGAGTCTCCGAATACAAAGCGGCAGTTTAACGGCGCTGACGCGCCAGCGCACCGCCCAGCAGGCCAGTGGCGCAACCGGCAAGCAGGCCACCGACATGCGCGGCATTGGCAATGGCACCGAACTGCAACAGTTCGAAGATGCCGGTCATGCAGATCAGCAGCCAGGCCAGCATCATCACCAGCACGCCCGGCGGCAGACGGTAGTCGGTGTTAGGCGCCAAACGCTGGTACAGCCAGCAGTGCCCAAGCAGCCCGTAGAGCACCCCGGACAAGCCGCCAAACAGGGACGGGCCGCCGAAGCCGTACTGGGCAAAATTCGAGATCAGAGCGAACACCAGGGTCAGCCCCAGGAGCATCCAGGTGCCTTGATGCGCCTCGATACGCCGCCCCAGTTCCCAGTACCACAGCGCATTCATGGCCAAGTGGAGAATGCCGAAGTGGATCAGCATCGGCGTCAGCAAGCGCCACCACTGCCCGCTTGCCAGGGTTTCGCCCAGGTAGCTGAAATAGATGTAGTCACCCTGGATGCGGAAATCGACGAAGCTTAGCCAGCGGATCACCGCGAAGTTCTCGCCCAGCAGGGTCAAGGCCGCGATCAGCATTGTCAGCAGCAACATCGCGGCCGTCAGCGGGCGACTTTTCAATTGCTGGAGAAAGCCTGACGTCGGTCCGGGCGCAGCGGCAAGGCGTACAGCCGGATCACCTTGCGGGTAACGGCTATAGAGGTCGCGCACCTGTTCGGCCAGTTGCTCACCTGGCACCCAGAGCACTTGTTCACCGGCCTCCTCGGAGACTCGATGAGGGACCTG
>JBFKAF010000831.1:0-1652 GCA_041621735.1 Pseudomonas sp. | reverse complement strand
TCCGACTTCACGGTCAGCATTTCCTGCAGGGTGTAGGCGGCGCCGTAGGCTTCCAGTGCCCAGACCTCCATCTCACCGAAGCGCTGACCACCGAACTGCGCCTTACCACCCAGCGGCTGCTGGGTCACCAGGCTGTAGGAACCCGTGGAACGCGCGTGCATCTTGTCGTCCACCAGGTGGTTCAGTTTCAGCATGTACATGTAGCCAACAGTAGTCGGGCGCTCGAACAGGTTGCCGGTACGACCGTCGACCAACTGCATCTGGCCGCTCTCAGGCAGATCAGCCAGCTTGAGCATGGCCTTGATCTCGGTTTCCTTGGCACCGTCGAACACCGGAGTGGCCATCGGCACACCGCCACGCAGGTTTTTCGCCAGGTCGAGGATTTCCTGATCGCTCAGCTCATCCAGGCTTTCTTGACGACCACCGATCTCGTTGTAGATCTGCTGCATGAACTTGCGCAGCTCGGCGACCTTGCGCTGCTCTTCGAGCATGTGGTTGATCTTCTCGCCCAAGCCCTTGGCGGCGAGGCCCAGGTGGGTTTCGAGGATCTGTCCGACGTTCATCCGCGACGGTACGCCCAGCGGGTTGAGAACGATGTCGACCGGTGTGCCGTTGGCATCGTGCGGCATGTCTTCAACCGGCATGATCACCGAGACCACACCCTTGTTACCATGACGACCGGCCATCTTGTCGCCCGGCTGGATGCGACGACGGATTGCCAGGTAGACCTTGACGATTTTCAGCACGCCCGGCGCCAGATCGTCGCCCTGCTGCAACTTGCGCTTCTTGTCTTCGAACTTGTCGTCGAGCAACTGACGGCGATCGGAAATATAGGCCTGAGCCTTTTCCAACTGCTCGTTCAGCGCATCATCCGCCATACGCAGCTTGAACCACTGACCACGCTCGAGACCGTCGAGGAACTCGTCGGTGATGTCCGCGCCTTTCTTCAGGCCAGCACCACCTTCGACCTTCTTGCCAACCAGGGCTGCACGCAGACGCTCGAAGGTTGCCCCCTCGACGATGCGGAACTCTTCGTTCAGATCCTTGCGAATCTCGTCGAGCTGCATCTTCTCGATGGCCAGCGCACGAGCATCACGCTCGACGCCGTCACGGGTGAAGACCTGCACGTCGATGACCGTACCCTTGGTGCCGGTTGGCACGCGCAGGGAGGTGTCCTTAACGTCGCTGGCCTTCTCACCGAAGATCGCACGCAACAGTTTCTCTTCCGGCGTCAGCTGGGTCTCGCCTTTCGGGGTGACCTTACCAACCAGAATGTCGCCCGCACCAACCTCGGCACCGACATACACAATGCCCGCCTCATCCAGCTTATTCAGCGCAGCTTCGCCGACGTTCGGGATATCCGCAGTGATCTCTTCGGAGCCGAGCTTGGTGTCACGCGACACGCAGGTCAGTTCCTGGATGTGGATAGTGGTGAAGCGATCCTCTTGAACCACACGCTCAGACAAGCAGATGGAGTCTTCGAAGTTGTAACCGTTCCACGGCATGAACGCCACGCGCATGTTCTGACCCAGAGCCAGCTCACCCATGTCGGTGGACGGACCGTCGGCCAGAATATCGGTACGCGCAACCTTGTCACCCTTACGCACCAGCGGACGCTGGTTGATGCAGGTGTTCTGGTTGGAGCGGGTGTA
>JBFKAF010000830.1:0-1653 GCA_041621735.1 Pseudomonas sp. | reverse complement strand
GCTGGGCATGGACAATATCGTCGTGGTGGAAACCAAGGACGCCCTGATGATTGCGCCCAAGGACCGCGTGCAGGAAGTCAAAACCCTGGTCAACTCACTGAACCAACAGGGTCGCCAGGAAACCCAGAGCCACTGCGAAGTGTTCCGCCCTTGGGGCTCCTACGACTCGGTGGACATGGGCGGGCGTTTTCAGGTCAAGCACATCACGGTCAAGCCGGGTGCCCAGCTGTCCCTGCAGATGCACCACCACCGCGCCGAGCACTGGATCGTGGTGTCCGGCACCGCCGAGGTGACCTGTAACGACAAGACCTTCCTGCTCACGGAAAACCAGTCCACCTACATCCCCATCACCGCGGTGCACCGCCTGGCCAACCCCGGCAAGATCCCGCTGGAGATCATCGAGGTGCAATCCGGCAGCTACCTCGGCGAGGATGACATCGAGCGCCTGGAAGACGTCTACGGCAGGACCAAAGAACAGGAACAGCAGCCGGACAAACTGCGCCTGGCCGGCTAAGCCCGCGCCAGCCTGGCTGTCCAAAACGCCCGCCCTCCGCCGAGGGCGGGCGTTTTGGCTTATGTCCCAGTTATGTATTGATCGCAGCTTTTGTAGGGTGGGTTAGCGGCGCCGATCGGGGAGTTGAACATCAACTGCATCCTTGGCGCGCCGCGTAACCCACCAAGTGGCGGTCGGCGTGCTCATCATGGTGGGTTACGGCGCAACTAACCGGGTAACCGCCAATAACTTTGGCCAGGCGCCTAACCCACCCGGTTCTGCTTACAGGAGGAGATGGGCTGTGCCATGCGAGCGCAACTGGGACATACTTTCTTTGCTTGGTGCCTGCACTCAAAACCGCGCCATGCCGAGACCCACTCGCCTCTCCGCCCAAGCCGGGAATGATCCTGTAGGATAATTCATCCTCTCCGATCGATGACCTATCATGCCCTGCAGCCGCATTCCGACAGGAGTTCACCCATGCTGATCGGCGCCCTGCTGGTCCTCACCTGGTTGGTCCTGCTTGTGCGTTACCCAAGCAAGGCCCTGCCGCTGTCCGCCGCGGCCTTTTTCGGCCTGCTGCTGGTCGCCAGCTGGGTGATCTGGCAGCAAAGCCGGGAAACCCAGCAACTGGCCCGCATCCAGCTGCGCCTCGATTACGCACCCGAGCGCTGCCCGGCGAACCGCCCGCTGGGGCTGGAGTTACAGAACGCCAGCGACGCCAGCCTGCTGACCTTGCGCTGGCAGATTGCCGCCTACCGCCCCGGCGACAGCGTCAACCTGGTCGAACACAGCTATGAATCGCCGCGCTATCGCGGGCCCGGCAAACTGCTGCCCGGCGCGACCTGGCAGGACTGCCTGCCGCTGCCTACCCTGCGTAGCGGCTACCGCGCCAGCACCCTGGAATTTCGCGTCGAACGCCTGCAAGGCACCTTCGCCGACTAGCAGGATTTCGGCCCAGCGAGTTAACCGAGCCGGTGGGTGCAAATCCACCCTACAAGGAAGCCCACATGACCCAACCCACCGTCCTGATCACCGGATGCTCCAGCGGTATCGGCCGCGCCCTCGCCGAGGTGTTCCAGGCCGCCGGCTACCAGGTCTGGGCCTGCGCCCGCAAAGCCGAGGACCTGGCCGAGCTGAGCGCCGCCGGCTTCATCGCG
>JBFKAF010000829.1:0-1653 GCA_041621735.1 Pseudomonas sp. | reverse complement strand
GGTCTTGTGAATATCCACGGACAGCAGCTGACGGAAACGTCGCGCCCCGGGGAAACCCTGGCCCAAACCGAGCATGTGCCGGGTCACGTGGTGCATCGCGCCACCCTCGCTCAGGTGCTGGGCGATATAGGGGCGCATGCTGTGCATCGCGTCGATACGGCTGATCACGGGCGCGGCACTGCCGAACAGTTGCTGATCCACTTGCGCGAGCAGATAGGGGTTGTGGTAGGCCTCGCGGCCGAGCATCACGCCATCGAAAGTCTGCAGGTGCGTCTGGCACGCTTCGAGGGTCTTGATGCCACCGTTGAGGATGATTTCCAGGTCGGGGAAATCCTCTTTAACCTGCGCCGCAACGTCATAGCGCAGCGGAGGAACCTCGCGGTTCTCCTTGGGCGAGAGGCCGGACAGAATGGCGATGCGCGCATGCACGGTGAAACTCTGGCAGCCAGCTTCACAGACCTGGCCGACGAAGTCGCGCAGCTCGGCGTAGCTGTCGCGTCCGTCGATACCGATGCGATGCTTGACCGTCACCGGAATGCTCACCGCATCGCGCATCGCCTTGACGCAATCGGCGACCAGCGCCGGATGGGCCATCAGGCAGGCGCCGATCATGTTGTTCTGCACCCGGTCACTGGGGCAGCCGACGTTGAGGTTGACCTCGTCGTAGCCGGCGTCTTCGGCCAGCTTGGCGCACGCCGCCAACTCGCTCGCTACGCTGCCGCCCAGTTGCAGGGCCAGCGGGTATTCCGCCGCGCTGTGGCGCAGAAAACGCGCGCTGTCGCCATGCAGCAAGGCGCCGCTGGTGACCATTTCGGTGTAGAGCAGGGTGTGCCTGGACAGCTGGCGCAGAAAGAAACGGCAATGCCGATCAGTCCAATCCATCATCGGTGCCACGGAGAAGCGGCGGGACAGTGCGGGGCGCGTATTTTCTGGTGCTGAGGCTGATTCTAGAGGCATTTCTTCTGTCGTGTTCTCAACGTGTTTTCGGGTGGGGCCGGGCATACTTTTCAAGTGGCTGGTAAAAATGTACCACCGAGAAAATTTCTTGTACCACCAGCCAGGAGGGCAGACTGCCGTGGCAACCATTTGAGCCAGAAAGAGTGCGGACGGCTCGCTCCGCTACACCGTACAAATCCGGATCAAGAAGAACGGAGCGCAAGTCTACCAAGAGAGTCAGACTTTCGTCCGCAAGCAGGCTGCTCAGGGCTGGGCTAAGCGACGAGAGACGGAGCTGAGCGAGCCAGGTGCCATCGAGCGGGCAAATCGCGCCGGGACTACCGTTGCTTCCATGATTGAGACGTATCTAGATGAGTACGGAAAAGCGCGGCCGATTGGTAAGACCAAGAAGGCGACGCTGGAAGCTATTGCCAAGAGCTATCTGGGTGAATGCGAAGATCGTAACGTTAATGCTCAATTGCTGGTCGATTACGCTCTATGGCGTATGAGTCCTGAGGGCGGAGGGGTTCAGCCTCAGACGGCTGGAAATGATCTTGCTCATCTTGGCGCGGTGCTCTCTGTTGCGCGCCCTGCTTGGGGCTGTGAAGTCGACCCACACGCAATGGCGGATTCACCCATCGGCGTGTCTTGCGAGGGTGGCGACGTACCACCCATCGCCAGAGCATTTCCCACACTGCGCTGTCCACCTGGTTGAAG
>JBFKAF010000828.1:0-1655 GCA_041621735.1 Pseudomonas sp. | reverse complement strand
GCCGACGGCAGCATGCCAATGGAACCGGTCAGCATGGAAGCCTCATCCGACAGAATGTCGCCGAACATGTTGTCGGTGACCATCACATCGAACTGCTTGGGCGCGCGCACCAGCTGCATCGCAGCGTTGTCGACGTACATGTGGCTCACTGCGACGTCCGGGTAATCCTTGGCCACTTCTTCAACCACGGCGCGCCACAGCTGGCTGGAGGCCAGCACGTTGGCCTTGTCCACCGAGCACAGCTTCTTGCCGCGCACGCGGGCCATGTCGAAGCCGACCTGCGCGATGCGACGGATCTCGCTCTCGCTGTACGGCAGGGTGTCGTAGGCCATGCGCTCGCCATTCTCCAGCACCTTGCTTTCGCGCGGCTGGCCGAAATAGATGCCGCCGGTCAACTCGCGCACGATGAGGATATCCAGGCCGGCGACTACTTCAGGTTTCAGCGAGGACGCATCGGCCAACTGCGGATAGAGGATAGCCGGGCGCAAGTTGGCGAACAGTCCCAGTTGCGAGCGGATCTTCAGCAAGCCGCGCTCCGGTCGCAGGGCCGGCTCGATCGCATCCCACTTGGGCCCGCCGACCGCCCCGAGCAGGATCGCATCGGCAGCGCGGGCACGCTCGAGGGTCGCGTCGGCCAGCGGCACACCGTACTTGTCGTAGGCCGCACCACCCAGTTCGTCAAACGACAGCTCGATGTCCAGGCTGTACTTGTCGTTGGCCAACTGCAGCACCTTGACTGCCTCGGCCATGATTTCCGGGCCGATACCGTCGCCAGGGAGAACCAGAATCTGCTTGCTCATGAAATGTCCTTAATTACTTGATCGCACCGAACAGCCAGGGGCTGCTCTGCTGGTAGCTGGCTTCGAAGGTCTTGATTGCCTCGGCATCCTGCAGTGTCAGGCCAATATCATCCAATCCGTTGAGCAGGCAGTGTTTACGGAAGGCATCCACCTCAAAACTGTACTGCGTGCCGTCCGGACGGGTCACCGTTTGCGCCGCCAAATCGACGGTCAACTGATAGCCTTCACTGGCCTCGGCCTGCTGGAACAGCTGATCAACCTCGTTTTCCGCAAGAATGATCGGCAGCAGGCCGTTCTTGAAGCTGTTGTTATAGAAGATGTCGGCGAAGCTCGGCGCGATAATCGCCCGAAAACCATACTCTTCCAGCGCCCAGGGCGCATGCTCGCGACTGGAGCCACAGCCGAAGTTCTCCCGAGCCAGAAGCACACTGGCGCCCTGATAGCGCGGAAAATTCAGGACGAAATCCTGGTTAAGCGGGCGCGTCGAGCAGTCCTGATTCGGCTGACCGACATCCAGGTAACGCCACTCGTCGAACAGGTTCGGGCCGAAGCCGGTACGCTTGATCGACTTCAGGAACTGCTTGGGAATGATCTGGTCGGTATCGACGTTGGCGCGATCCAGCGGCGCGACCAACCCGGTGTGCTGGGTAAAGGCTTTCATCTTCGCTCTCCTTAAGGCCGGGTCAATTCACGCACGTCGATAAAGCGGCCAGTCACCGCCGCTGCCGCCGCCATCGCCGGGCTGACCAGATGGGTGCGCCCGCCAGCACCCTGACGGCCTTCGAAATTACGGTTAGAGGTAGAGGCGCAATGCTCGCCACTGCCCAATTTGTCTGGGTTCATCGCCAGACACAT
>JBFKAF010000827.1:0-1658 GCA_041621735.1 Pseudomonas sp. | reverse complement strand
CCAGGCCCTGGTCACGCAGTTCCGCCTCGGCCTCTTCGCGCGTCTTGCCGAGCATCAACGCCTGACTCTGCGACAGGCAGTTGGCGAACAGCCACTGCTGATGGTCGGCGACCGGGTTGTAGCTGCTCACCGGCACGATGAAGTCCGCCGGAATCAGCTGGGTGCCCTGGTGCAGTAACTGGTGATAGGCGTGCTGGCCGTTGCAGCCGACCCCGCCCCAGATCACCGGTCCGGTCGCCCAGTGCACCGGGCTGCCGTCCTGGCGCACGCGCTTGCCATTGGACTCCATGTCCAACTGCTGCAGGTGCTTGGTGATGTTGCGCAGGTAGTGGTCGTACGGCAGGATCGCATGGCTCTGCGCGCCCCAGAAGTTGCCGTACCAGATGCCCAGCAACGCCAGCAGCACCGGCATGTTGCGTTCATAGGGCGCACTCTGGAAATGCTGGTCCATGCGGTAGGCGCCGGACAGCAACTCCTTGAAATTGGAAATACCGATGGACATGGCGATGGGCAGGCCGATCGCCGACCACAGCGAGTAGCGCCCACCGACCCAGTCCCACATCGGCAGGATGTTCTCCTCGCGAATGCCGAAGGCCATGGCCGCCTGGATGTTGCTCGACACCGCGATGAAGTGGCGGTGCAGCTCGCCCTCGCTGCCGCCCTGGGCCAGGTACCAGCCGCGCGCCGCCTGGGCGTTCTTCAGGGTCTCCAGGGTGCTGAAGGTTTTCGACGAGATGATGAACAGGGTGGTTTCCGCGCGTAGTTTGGCCGCCAGTTCGTGGAACGAGCTGCCGTCGATATTCGCCAGGTAGTGGCAGCGCACGCCGCGCTGGGCGAAAGGCAGTAGGGCCTCGGAGACCAGTTGCGGGCCGAGAAAGGAGCCGCCGATACCGATATTCACCACGTCGGTGATGGGTTTTTCGCTGTAACCGCGCCACAGGCCGTCATGCACCCGCCCGACCAGCTCGCTCATCTGGTGCAACACCCGGTGCACCTCGGGCATCACGTCGACGCCGTCGACCAGCACCTTGTCGCCAATCGGCCGACGCAGTGCGGTATGCAGCGCCGGGCGCCGCTCGGAAGCATTCACCAGCGCCCCGTCGAACAGTGCCGCGACAGCCTGTTCCAGGTTCGCCTCGCGCGCCAGATTGACCAGTAGCTCGCGGGTCTGGGTGTTGATCAGGTTCTTCGAGTAATCGAGGAACAGGCCGCAGTCATTCAGGGAAAACTCGTCGAAACGCTGCGGCTGCTCGGCAAACGCTTCACGCATGCTGAACTCGGCAAAGCCCTCGCGGTGCGCAGCCAGGGCTTGCCAACTGGCCAACCGGGTGACATCGAGGGGGGACTGAGAATGCGGCATAACAACTCCTGCGAAGGTGAAAGGGAAAAAAGCTGAGGCCTGGCTGCGGCTCAAGGCTGTTCCAGTTCATGGGCGTAGGGCAGATCCGGGCCGACCCGCGAACAGGTCACCGCGGCTGCACGCACGGCGTAGGCGAGCATCGCCTCGATGTGCCCGCGAGACAGCTCGGCCAGCGCCGGCGGACTGTCCAGTTCATGGCGGCTCAGGTAGGCCAGCAGCGCGGCCTGAAAGGTGTCGCCGGCGCCGACTGTGTCGCGGGTCTGCACCGCCTGCGCCGGCACCGACCAATGGCCGTGCT
>JBFKAF010000826.1:0-1660 GCA_041621735.1 Pseudomonas sp. | reverse complement strand
GTGGCAGAGCAGGAACAAGGCGGTGAGCAGTTCGGGGATCTGTTCGGCCATGCTGTCTACCAGGTCGCGGTCTTGGGCGATTTCGGCGAATTCCGCTTGGTCATCGAACAAGCCAGACGCGACCATGATCGGCAGCAGCAGCTCACTGACTTCGTCTTCGGCGTCTTCGAACCATACCGATTCGCGCAGGAACACGCCTTCCATGAAGCCGATGCACCAGCCACGCAGGTCGGAGTCGTCCGGGTCGTCGCCGAGGTCGAGGTCGCAGGGAATCTCCGGCTCATCGTCGCTGGCCAGTTGGCGAGCGATATGGCCCTTGAGTTGCAGCAGGGTCGCTTCGATCTCTTCGCGCTCGGCGTCGCTACGGTAGTGCGGCGGCTCGGAGAACAGCGCATCGATCCATTCGCGATCCGGTACGGGCTCCGGGCAAATCGACAGGGCGGTCAGGTAGCCGTGGGCGGCCACATAGTCCAGGGCCTCTTCGTGCAGCTCATCGGCATCGAGGAAGGCTTGCAGGCGGGAGAGTTGCTCGGCGAAGGACATCGTGGGGCTACCTTGAAGGATTAAACGAGGATGAATTCTAGTCTAGACCCGCCGCAGCAGCTATAGGCCAGGCTCACACAGAGCAGGATTACCCGGCTTTGCAGATCAAAATTCAACCAGGCAGACACTTGCGTATAATGCCCGGCTCGATTCGGAGACCTTCAATGCTCGAGCAAGCCCAACGCATCCTTAAAGACATCTTTGGCTACGACAGTTTCCGTGGCCGTCAGGGTGCGATCATCGAGCGCGTGGCCGGCGGTGGCGATGCACTGGTGCTGATGCCCACCGGTGGTGGTAAATCCCTGTGTTTCCAGGTCCCGGCCTTGCTGCGCGAGGGGCTGGCCGTGGTGGTATCGCCGCTGATCGCCTTGATGGACGACCAGGTCGCGACCCTCGACGAACTGGGCGTGGCGGCGGTGGCGCTGAACTCCAGCCTGAGTGCCGATGCGCAGCGCGAAATTGCCGAGCGGATCAACCGTGGCGAAATCAAGCTGCTCTATCTGGCGCCTGAGCGCCTGGTGCAACCGCGCATGCTGGCGTTCCTGCAGCGTCTGCAGGTTGCCCTGTTCGCCATCGACGAAGCCCACTGCGTGTCGCAGTGGGGCCATGATTTCCGTCCCGAATACCTGCAGCTGGGCCAGTTGGCCGAGTTGTTCCCCGCTGTGCCGCGTATAGCCCTGACCGCCACGGCCGACATGCGCACCCGCGAGGAAATCGTCAACCGTCTGCATTTGCAGCAGGCCGAGCGCTTTCTGTCGAGTTTCGATCGGCCGAATATCTTCTACCGCATCGTGCCCAAGGAGCAGCCGCGCAAGCAGCTGCTGGGGTTCCTGGCCGCCCGCACGGGCGATGCCGGTATCGTCTACTGCCTGTCGCGCAAGAAGGTCGATGAGGTCGCGGCCTTCCTCAGCGAACAGGGGTTCCCCGCGCTGCCTTACCACGCCGGGCTGCCCAGCGAGTTGCGCGCTTACCACCAGAAGCGTTTCCTCAACGAGGAAGGGCTGATCATGGTGGCGACCATCGCCTTCGGCATGGGCATCGACAAGCCCAACGTGCGCTTCGTCGCCCACCTCGACTTGCCCAAGTCGCTGGAAGCCTACTATCAGGAAACCGGTCG
>JBFKAF010000825.1:0-1661 GCA_041621735.1 Pseudomonas sp. | reverse complement strand
CTCGCCGCCTTGCTGATCGCGGTGATCGCCTCGTTCGCCTACCTCGGCATCGACCTCGGCGCGCTGCTGGGCAGCGACAGCCTGCGCCAGATGGGCCATTACGCCGGCGGCTTCTTCAGTCCCGATTTTTCCGCGACTCACCTGCAGCGCATCGCCAAGGGCGCCCTGGAGACCCTGGCCATGTCGGCCATCGGTACGCTGCTGGCGGCGCTGCTCGGCCTGTTGCTGGCCTTGCCGGCAGCAGGCCGTTTCGGCTGGCCGGCACGCAGCGGCTCGCGCTTTATCCTCAATGCCCTGCGCGCGGTGCCGGAGCTGGTCTGGGCGGCGCTGGTGGTGCTGGCCGCAGGCCTGGGCCCGAATGCCGGCACCCTGGCCCTGGCCTTGCACACCGCCGGGGTGCTCGGGCGCCTGTTCGCCGAAGCCCTGGAGAACGCCCCAAAGGAGCCGGCCGAGGCGATTCGCCTGAGCGGCGGCGGACGCGTCGCGGCGTTCTGTTACGGCACCCTGCCGACCGCCTGCCCGCAACTGATCGCCTACTCGCTGTACCGCTGGGAAAACAATATCCGCATGGCCAGCGTGCTCGGTTTTGTCGGTGCCGGCGGCTTGGGGCAGATGCTCTACGTCAACCTCAGCCTGTTCCAGGAAGCCCAGGCGGCGACGGTGATACTGAGCATGCTATTGCTGGTGCTGGGGGTCGATGCGCTCAGCAGCTGGGCGCGGCAGCGCTGGGTCAGCGCCTAGTCAGGGTTGAGCACAGCGATACCCAGCTGTCTTATGGAAGCGCGGCGTTGCTGGGGGGCTGGAGGTTTGCTGGGCCGTCGCCTGCGGCGAACCCACCTCGCATAAGCCAACAAACCCGCCGGGCTAGTACGCCACGCAGGCGGCTATAAACCATCTTTTTCCAAATGATCGAGGTTGACCGTATCGCCGGTATGGCTGCCAAGCTTGGCGCGGATGTCGGCGAACATCTGGTCGTACTCCTGATGAGTGCGTGCGATCAGGCTGGTGTTGGCCGGTAGACCATGCTTCACGGCAATTCGGCTGGCGACGCTGGCGAAGTTGAAGGCCGTATCGCGATGCAGCTCGAACTGTTCCTCGAACGACTTGCCCGCCACTTCACCGACCATGCGCATGTGCAGCATCGGCCCCTCGACCGGGTCCTGGCGCACCTCATAGTGCAGGTCGATGTTGAACGCAGGCTGCCCCTTCACTCCCGCAGGACTGCTACGGTGCAGATGACCAGGCTCGAACATGCGGATGCTCCTCTTGCGGATCATCACCGAGCATAGCCCTAAGTGGCCGGAACTGCCTCTTCAGCAGCAGCCACTACTCAATGCGGTGCTGACGCCTCGGCTCGCTCCTGGACCATGACCCAGGGCGCCACGACCACGGCCCAGAGTTGCGGGTCACGCGCCAGCAGGTCCTCGGCCCGCGCATCATCGAGCTTACTCAGCAGCCCGGACTGCAGCCATGCCGCCACTTTATCCTGGTCGTTTTCCGCCACGGCTTGCGCTGCCGCGATCAGATCCTGCGTGCTCTCGACCCACAACAACGCGCCGCGGGCAAAGAAAGGTTGCAACTCCTGCCAACTGATTGGTGCAGTTTCACCAAGCAACTTGGCATATAGGGTGCTAGGTTGTTCAGTCATGGTGTGCCTTGTG
>JBFKAF010000824.1:0-1672 GCA_041621735.1 Pseudomonas sp. | reverse complement strand
TACTCACCTGCGCGATACGCGCGCCCAGCACCAGCATCGCCTCCTCATCGGCGACATACAGTTCTACTTCAGACAAACCGACTGCTCCTGCAATAACTGACGAATGGCGGCGCACAAATCACTGGCCGCCAACCCACACCCTTGTTCAGCCAGTCGTTCACCGGCTCGCGCATGCAACCAAACGCCCAGACTCGCGGCGGCAAATGCCGGCAACCCCTGGGCTAACAGCGCGCCAATCAATCCAGCCAGGACATCACCTAGGCCCGCACCCGCCATAACGGGATGGCCACGATCACACAGCAGCAACTGGCCCGAGGGGTCGGCGATCAGGCTGCCTGCACCCTTCAGCACGCATACTGCCTGATAACGCTGAGCAAGCGCGCGCGCCGCACTCGGCCGGTCGGCCTGGACCTCGGCCGTGGTGATCCCCAACAAGCGTGCGGCCTCGCCAGGGTGCGGGGTGATCACGCCATTGCCCGGCATGTCGAGCGCACCCGCTGCCAACATATTCAAGGCATCGGCGTCCCATACCTGCGGCGCCTCGGTGATCGCCGCCAGCGACAGCAGGCTGCGCCCCCACGCGCCCTGCCCCAGGCCAGGGCCGACCACCCAGACAGTCGCCAACTGCCCAAGCGCCACCAGCTGGTTGGCTGAAGCCAGGCCAACACTCATCACTTCGGGGATGCGCGCTTGCGCGGCGGCCAGGTGCTCGGCCCGGGTGGCCAGTGACACCATGCCGGCACCACTGCGCAGTGCGCCCTGCGCCGCGAGCAAGGCGGCCCCGGCAAAGCCACGCTCACCGCCGACCACCAACACATGGCCCAACTGGCCCTTATGCACGCCACGCGAGCGCCCTGGCAGGCGCGGCAGATTGCCTCCAGCCAGACGCTGCGCCATACATGCCTGCTGTATGACCAGCTGTGGATCAGCCTGCAGATCATCAAATTGCAACTCGCCGACCCAGTCCGCCGCTACGCCGGTGAATAAACCCAGTTTCAAACCGATCAGCGTCACCGTGAGTTGTGCGCGCACTGCGACGCCGAGGACCTGACCGCTGTCGGCGCACAAGCCCGAGGGCACATCCACCGCCAGCACCGGCAGCCCGCTGGCATTGAGCAGGCGGATGACTTGGGCATAAGGCTCGCGCACCATGCCGTGCAAACCGGTGCCGAGCAGCGCATCGACCACCACGCCTTCGAGCGCCGCGCACTCGGCCCATGCTTGCACCCTCACTCCGGCAGCGAGCGCTTCGTCCCGCGCCAATGCCGCATCGCCCTGCAACTGCTCGGCATCACCCACCGCCAGCAGCGTTACCCGCCAACCGGCGCGCAGCGCCAACGCCGCGACCAGGTAGCCATCGCCGGCGTTGTTGCCACGTCCAGCCAGCACTGTCATCGCTCCGGCCTCAGGCCAATGCCGGCGCAGCGCACGCCAGATGGCATGGGCGGCGCGGCGCATCAGCTCGAAGCCTGGCGTACCGGCGGCGATCAGCCGGGCGTCAAGCTCACGCACCTGAGCGGCGCTATACAGGGCAAGGGGAAGATTGTCAGGCGAATGCGGCATGCGTGGACTCCGATGTCTGGCAGAATTATACCCACCTCCGCTCCGGTTTCCCGCTCAACATGTCCGCTAGTACGCTCGATCACACCGCTCTCGCCACCCTCGCCCAGTC
>JBFKAF010000823.1:0-1672 GCA_041621735.1 Pseudomonas sp. | reverse complement strand
GATCAGCGCGACATCTGCCTGATTCCGCAATCGGCCCACGGCACCAACCCGGCGACCGCCAGCATGGCTGGCATGCGCGTGGTGGTGACCGCCTGTGACGCACGCGGCAACGTCGACATCGACGACCTGCGCGCCAAGGCCGAGGAACACAAGGAGCGCCTCGCCGCGCTGATGATCACCTACCCGTCGACCCACGGCGTGTTCGAGGAAGGCATCCGCGAAATCTGCCAGATCGTCCACGACAACGGCGGCCAGGTGTACATCGACGGCGCCAACATGAACGCCATGGTCGGCCTCTGCGCACCGGGTCAGTTCGGCGGCGACGTGTCGCACCTGAACCTGCACAAGACCTTCTGCATCCCCCACGGCGGTGGCGGTCCGGGCGTCGGCCCGATCGGCGTCAAGGCGCACCTGATCCCCTTCCTGCCCGGCCACGAGAAGATGGCGCGCAAGGAAGGCGCGGTCAGCGCGGCGCCGTTCGGCAGCGCCAGCATCCTGCCGATCACCTGGATGTACATCAGCATGATGGGCGGCCAGGGCCTCAAGCGTGCCTCGCAGCTGGCGATCCTCAATGCCAACTACATCGCCCGCCGCCTGGAAGAACACTACCCAGTGCTCTACACCGGCAGCAACAGTCTGGTTGCGCATGAGTGCATCCTCGACCTGCGTCCGCTGAAAGAAACCAGCGGCATCAGCGTCGACGACGTGGCCAAGCGCCTGATCGACTTCGGTTTCCACGCCCCGACCATGTCCTTCCCGGTCGCCGGCACCCTGATGATCGAGCCGACCGAAAGCGAATCCAAGGAAGAACTGGACCGCTTCTGCGACGCCATGATCGCCATCCGCGCGGAAATCCACGCGGTGGAGCGCGGTGAACTGGACCCCGAGGACAACCCGCTGAAGCACGCGCCGCACACCGCGGCCGAGCTGGTCGGTGAGTGGACCCACAGCTACAGCCGCGAACAAGCGGTCTACCCAGTGGCTTCATTGATCGAGGCCAAGTACTGGCCGCCGGTCGGCCGGGTCGACAACGTCTTCGGCGACCGCAACCTGGTCTGCGCCTGCCCGTCCATCGAGGCCTATCAGGAAGCGTAACGGCTCCACCCGTAGCCCGAAGGCAATTCGGGAGCGTTTAACGGCAATCCCCGGATTACATCCGGGCTACGGGATTAAGGTCGCTGCGCTTTATCGGCGACCGCAACCGTGTTTGCAGGGGGCGGCATGTTTCTTGTGTCGGCAAACCCATGGTGCATGCCGCCTCCCTGCAACAGCTCATTGCGCCCACGCGCGAACCACTAACGATTCAGAAATCCCATCGCGGCAAAACCGCACACAAGCCCTTATCCGGCACGGGTCATCCCCGTGCACATACAACAAGAAAGAGGTGCTACATGGAATTCATCAGCAATCTAACCAATCAAATCAACGGACTGGTATGGGGGCCGCCCATGCTGGCGCTGATCCTCGGCACCGGTCTGTTCCTCATGCTGCGCCTGAAACTCATGCCCTTGTCGAAGATCGGCGCGGGCTTCGCCCTGATGTGGCAAGGCCGTAAAAAAGACGATGATGCCAGCGGCGAAATCAGCCCGTTCCAGGCGCTGATGACCTGCCTGGCGGCCACCGTGGGTACCGGCAATATCGCCGGTGTGGCCACCGCAATCTTCCTCGGCGG
>JBFKAF010000822.1:0-1675 GCA_041621735.1 Pseudomonas sp. | reverse complement strand
GCGCCAACTGGCCAACGTCGAGCAGGACATCGCCAACCAGCAGGCCCAGCTGCTGGAACAGAAAAGCGCCTTGGACGAGCGCCGCGAACAGCTCGCCGCCGTGCGCCAGGAGCGCCAACAGGTGCTGGCCACACTGAGCAAGGAACTCTCCGCCCGCGACCAGAAGCTCAAGGCGCGCCAGCGCGATCAGGCGCAGTTGACCAGCGTACTGAAAACCATCGAAGCCACCCTCGCGCGCCAGGCGCGTGAGGCCGAGCAGGCTCGCCAACGCGCCCTGGCCGAGGCGCGCGAACGGCAACAACAGCGCAGCGATGCCCCCGCCACCGCCAGCAGCGGCCCGCTAGTCAGCTCCGGCGCCAGTTACGGCGGACCATTCGACAAGGCCCGCGGCAAGTTGCCCTGGCCCGTCGATGGGCGTTTAGTCGCGCGCTACGGAACCGCGCGCGGCGGCGACGCTCGGACTAAGTGGGACGGTGTATTGATCGGCGCGGCGGCCGGCAGCCAGGTGCGTGCCGTACACGGCGGCCGCGTGGTATTCGCCGACTGGTTGCGTGGCGCCGGGCTTCTGGTCATTCTCGACCATGGCAACGGTTACCTGAGCCTCTACGGCCACAATCAGAGCCTGCTGAAAGATGCCGGCGATGTAGTCAAGGCTGGCGAGCCGATCGCCACCGTCGGCACCAGTGGCGGACAAGATACGCCCGCTCTGTATTTCGCGATTCGCCAGCAGGGTCGTCCCAGTGACCCGGCCCAATGGTGCCGCGCGCAAGGATAAGCGTTGCGCTCACCTTCTTAGGAGTTAGTTCGCTATGCCGCATCTGTCTCGCCTCACCTCGCTGGCACTGGCCATCGCCTTGCTCGGCAGCGCCTCTGTGTTGCAAGCCGCCGAGGCGCCGGCGGCAACTGCGATCGCTAGCGACAAGGCGCCGCTACCCCTGGAGGAGCTGCGCACCTTTGCCGAGGTACTGGACCGCATCAAGGCCGCCTATGTCGAGCCGGTCAGCGACAAGACCCTGCTGGAAAATGCGATCAAGGGCATGCTCAGCAACCTCGACCCGCATTCCGCCTACCTCGACCCGCAGGCCTTCCGCGAACTGCAGGAGAGCACCAGCGGCGAATTCGGCGGCCTGGGTATCGAAGTCGGCACCGAGGATGGCTTCGTCAAGGTGGTCACCCCGATCGACGACACGCCCGCCGCGCGCGCCGACATCCAGCCGGGCGACCTGATCGTCAAGATCGACGGCCAGCCGACCAAAGGCCTGTCGCTGATGGAGGCCGTGGACAAGATGCGCGGCAAGGCCGGCAGCAAGATTCTCCTGACCCTGGTGCGCGATAGCGGCAAACCCTTCGACGTGGAGCTGATCCGCGCGGTGATCAAGGTCCGCAGTGTGAAGAGCCAGCTGCTCGAAGACGGCTACGGCTACCTGCGCATCACCCAGTTCCAGGTCAATAGCGGCGAAGAAGTCGGCAAGGCGCTGGGCAAGCTGCGCAAAGACAATGGCAAGAAGCTCCGCGGCCTGGTGCTGGACCTGCGCAACAACCCCGGCGGCGTGCTGCAAGCGGCGGTCGAGGTGTCCGATCACTTCCTCAAACAAGGCCTGATCGTCTACACCGAAGGCCGGATTGCCAACTCCGAGCTGCGCTTCTCCGCCGACCCGCTGGATGCCAGCGAAGG
>JBFKAF010000821.1:0-1679 GCA_041621735.1 Pseudomonas sp. | reverse complement strand
TGCCCAGGTATTCCTCAGGTGTATTACGTCGGCTTGTTGGCCGGCGGCAACGATTACGAGTTGATGGACAGCACGGGCGAGGCGCGCGATATCAATCGCCACTCATTCAGCCTGGCCGAGGTGGACAGTGCCATGAGCAAGCCGGTGGTACGCCGTCTGCTGACCTTGATGCGCTTTCGCAGCCACTACCCGGCGTTTGAGGGGCGCTTCGAACTCAACTCATCGAGCGATTCCTGCGTGGTCATGGCCTGGCGTCACGCGGATTACTACTGCCGCTTGAGCGTCGACCTGCAGCTCAAGCGAGCGCAGATCGACTACCGCGACGTGGAGGCTGGTTGCGAACGGCAGTTGATGTGCTGAGCGGGGTGTGCCTTCACCGTCTGGTTCAAAGCGTCCGCTGATCTAAAGCGCGCAGCGGCTCAGTGAGTGCCAGCCAGTTGAGTGTGGCAGGCGCTTTCGTCCAGGCTGGCGACGTAGGGGTTGCCCCAGCCCATCACACAGCCGAGCAGCTGATTGCGCTGGCGCTCCCAGGTCTTCACCGGGTACTGCTTGTGCCAGGTGGCATACAGCTGACGTTTCTGCTTGGACAGGCGCAGGCGGTAACGATCGCTCATATACAGGTAGGTGCGCGCGACCATGCCGCGGACTGCCTTGCGCGGCATGGCGATGCGCGCCTTGAAGTCCACCACCATCGGGCAGGCACCGTACTGGCTGGGCTGTTGGGGCAGCCAGCCATAGGCGAAATTGCTGCGGTCGCCGTTAATCTCGCCAATCGCCGGCACCAGGTTGTGCAGGTCGGATTCGGCGCGGCGGTAGGTCGCGTCGCTCTTCGTGCAGTTCTTGCGTCCGCCCTGTTGCCAGCACTGGCGTTGATGACCGATCTGCCAGGCCGGGACTATGTGCTCCCATTCGATGCGCGCGGCGCGCTTGGCGTTCTTGCGTGGCTCATAACCGCAGCTGCGCAGGTCGACGCGCTTGCCGTTGAATTTGCAGCCGCAGTAGAACTCCACCGATTGCCGGGCATACAGCTTCCAGCCGATTTTCTTGGCGGCGCTGAAGCTGCGCGGTGGTTCGGCGAGGGCAGGGCTGAAGAAGCTCAGGCAGAGGATGGCGAGGGTGACGCGCAGAAGCATGCGGCGTGTTCCAAAAGCGCCGCATCATACCTATCTAGAGCTGTCTGCCAAGGCTAGCCAAGTAGTGGCCAGGGCGTGGGCCCGGTTGCCTCACAGCGCCCCGCTGGCCTGCAGTGCGGCGATCTGCTCGGCGTTGTAACCCAGGGCACCGAGCACCTCGTGGTTGTGCTGGCCCAGCTCCGGTCCGACCCAGTCGGCCGAGCCGGGCGTCTCCGACAGCTTGGGTACTATGCCGGGCATCTTGCAGGCCCTGCCGTCCGGCAGCTTGGCGCTGAGGAACATCTCGCGCGCCAGAAACTGCGGATCGGCGAACATGTCTTCCGCCGAGAAGATGCGGCTGGCCGGCACCTCGGCCTGGTTCAGCAGCGCCAGCACCTGCTCCAGCGGCAATGAGCCGACCCAGCGGTCGATCACCCCGTACAGCTCGTCACGCCGTGCATCGCGGCCGTCATTGTTGGTCAGCTCCGGGTCATCGGCTAGATCCTGGCGGCCGATGGCCTGCATGAAGCGCCTGAAGATGGCATCGCCGTTGGCGCCGATCTGCAC
>JBFKAF010000820.1:0-1681 GCA_041621735.1 Pseudomonas sp. | reverse complement strand
GTGCGGCGGCAAGAGCCCGAGCCTGGTCTTCGACGATTGCCAGGACCTCGATCTGGCGGCGGAGAAAGCCGCCTTCGCGATCTTCTTCAACCAGGGCGAGGTCTGTTCGGCCAACTCGCGTCTGCTGGTCCAGCGCTCGATTCACGACGAGTTCGTCGAGCGCCTGATCGACAAGGCTCGCCAGTGGCAGCCGGGCGATCCGCTCGACCCCCGCAGCCGCGCCGGCGCCCTGGTCGATGCCGGGCAGACGGCTGGGGTGATGGGCTTTATCGAGGGCGCCCGTGCCGAGGGCGCGCAGCTGGTGTGTGGCGGCGAGCGCCTGAGCATCAACGGCTCGAGCAACTTCGTGCAGCCCACGCTGTTTACCGGGGTCGGCGCCGAGATGCGTCTGGCCCGCGAGGAGGTGTTCGGCCCGGTGCTGGCGATCAGCGCCTTCGACGACGAAGACCAGGCGGTGCGTCTGGCCAACGACAGCATCTACGGCCTGGCCGCCTCGCTGTGGAGCGACGACCTCAACCGCGCCCATCGCGTCGCCCGTCGGCTGAACGCCGGCACTGTGTCGGTCAACACGGTGGACGCTCTGGATGTGACGGTGCCGTTCGGCGGCGGCAAGCAGTCCGGCTTCGGCCGCGACCTGTCGCTGCACTCCTTCGATAAGTACACCCAGCTGAAAACCACCTGGTTTCAGCTGCGTTAGCCAGTCAGTGCGTTCCTTAGAACAACAATAGAGGGCAAGACAATGACGCAGGATATAAGTGTTCCGCTGCAAGGTGCGGCCGCCGCACCCCGGGTAAAGGGCGCGCGCAAGGCGCTCGGGCTTGGGACCCTGCTGGCCGTGGCTATCGGCCTGGTGGTGTCGCAAGGGGTCATGGTGATCATGCTGCAAGGCGCCGGGATCGCCGGGCTGGGCTTTATCGTGCCGCTGGGCTTGGCCTATCTACTGGCCCTGAGCTACGCCTTTTCCTTTTCCGAACTGGCGCTGATGATTCCCCGTGCCGGCAGCCTGAGCAGCTATACCGAGGTCGCGATTGGCCAGTTTCCGGCCATTCTCGCCACCTTCTCCGGCTATATAGTGGTGGCCATGTTCGCCCTGTCGGCCGAGCTGCTGCTGCTCGATTTGATCATCGACAAGGTCTACCCCAGCGCGTTGCCGTCGATGACGGTGGCCTACGGCGTGTTGGGCCTGTTCACCGTGCTTAACCTGCTGAATATCGACATCTTCGCCCGCCTGCAGTCCGTGCTGGCGCTGGTGATGGTGGTGGTGTTGCTGCTGCTCGGTTTTAGCGCGGTCGCTCATGAGAGCGCCGCCCCCATCGCCAGCCTTAGCCTGGAAGGTTGGAACCCGATGGGGCTGGGCGTTATGGCGCTTACCGCGCTGGCCATCTGGGGCTTCGTCGGCGCCGAGTTCGTCTGCCCGCTGGTGGAGGAATCGCGCCGACCGGAGCGCAATATTCCGCGTTCGATGATCATCGGCCTGAGCGTGATTTTCGTCACCATCAGCCTCTACTGCCTGGGTGCGCTGCTGATGGTGCCGCAGGCAGAACTGGCGAGTAACGGCCTGCCGCACTATCTGTTCGCCACCGCGGTATTCGGCGAGACCGGCCAGCTGTTGTTGGTCACCGCCGCCATCACCGCCACCTGCAGCACGCTCAATACCTCCTTGGCAGCCATCCCGCGCATG
>JBFKAF010000819.1:0-1683 GCA_041621735.1 Pseudomonas sp. | reverse complement strand
GGCTTGCACTGTGGGCAGTGCGGCCATGAAGCGGTCGAAGTAGCCGAGTACGGTGCTGACCTGGGTCTGTTGCAGCATGATTTCCGAGACCCAGACCCGGTAGGGGCTGATGCCCTGTTGCCAGGGCAGGTCCTTGCGCCCATGGCGGTCATACCAGTCGAGTACCGCCGCGGAGAATTGCTCGGGACTCATCGGTTGAACAGGCCCTTGAGTGCGTCCTTGAGTTCCGGGCTGACCTTGTCGCCGAGTTTTTCTTCCAGTTTTTCGGTCAGCTTGCCACCGGCCAGGCGTGCGGCGATCTTGCCCAGGCCATCCTGATCCAGGCGGCAGGCCTTGGCGCCCAGCTCCAGCGGGCCACGGCAGCGCACCGGCCATTCGATGCCGACGTAGCGCTGATTGACCTGGCACGCCGGGTCGGGCATGGGGTGCTGGTCGCCTTCGATAACGATGCCGACGCGGTAGTCGAGGCCGAGTACGCGCAGATCGAGATCACCCTGGCCGTTGACCTTGAGCCCCGGAATGCGTGCTTGCAGGTCCGGGTTGCTGGCGACGCCGTTGCGAAAGGTCAGGTTGCCCTGCAGGGTTTCGAAGGGGGTGTCCTTACCGCGCGCCTCGCCGGTGAGGACTTTGCGGTTGAGGGTGGCGATGCCACGGCACAGCTGTTGTTCCAGGTTGGCGTCGACCAGCACGCCGTCGTTGAGGAGGAAGCTGGCGGTGCCGTTGAGGCCTTCGACCCAGGCTTTCTGGCTGTTGCCGCTGGTGGTCAGGTTGGCTTGCATGTCCAGCAGACCTTTGAGTGGCGCTGGCTGCTGCTCGCTCTTGAGGAAGGGCTCGAGCGGAATGCGGCTCAGATTTTTTTGCACGCTCAGCAGTGGCACGGCCGGGCGCACGTCGACCGTCGCCTTGGCGTCGAAGTTGCCGTTAGCGAGGTTGCCGCGTATTTCTTCCAGGCTCAGCAGGCCGCCGCGGCTCTTGGCCTTGAGCTTGAATTTGCTGATGGCCTGTTGCTCGACGCTGAGCTGGTCGAGGTTCAGGGCCACCTGTAGATCGAGCGTGCGCAGTTGCTCGATCGGCAGCACCGTGGCGGCGCTCCAGGCTTGCTGGGTCGGCGCCTTGGGCAGCTTGGTGCTGCCATTGGCGCCAGCGTCGGCGACGCTCTCCTTGACCTCGGCCTTGCGCGCGGAGCCGGCGTCCTTGGTTTCTGCGCTTTTAGCCGGCAGGTAGCGATCGAGGTCCAGGCGGTCGCCTTGCAGTTGCACGCGCAGGGCTTGCTTGGCGAAGTCGCTGACGGCGACCTGACCAGTGAAGCTGCTGTCGTCGAGTTTCAGTTGCAGTTCTTCCAGGGTCAGGCTGCTCGGGCTGCCAGTGAGGCGGGTGACCATCTCGAACTGGCTGAGAGTCTTGTCGTCGCGCATTTCCGGCAACTGTTGACCGATGCCCTGGAGAAACTGGCGCAGGTTGAGCGGCGCGATGGACAGGCCGCCGGCCAGTTTCGCGGTTTTGTCCAAGTCGCGGACTTTCAGTTCGCCGAGTGCGCGCAACTGGTTGGCCGAGAGCTTCAGGCTGTTCCATTCGGCGACCTGGGCGGCCAGATCGACCAGCAGTTGGCCTTGCAGGGTGAAGTTCAGGGTTTGCCCGTTGAAGGGTTCGCCAGAGGCTTCGCCGCTGAGCTTGGCGTCTTCC
>JBFKAF010000818.1:0-1685 GCA_041621735.1 Pseudomonas sp. | reverse complement strand
CATTCCTCGTACGGCCGACGGTTGATGTGCAGTTCCTCGCCAATGGCGTTTTTGGATGGCCGGTTGTTGGCGGTCAGCAAGATGTGTTTGCGGGCTACGCGGGCCATTTCCCGACACGTCAGCTCGTCGTCGCCTGGAATCAGATGCTCGATCACGTCAAACAGCGACACCACGTCAAACGATTTATCCGCGAACGGCAGGCTGTACGCCTCACCAGCAATTACCCGGTCGCCATCGATCAGGTCCGGAACCACTTCAATTCCCTTGACTGCGACATAGCCCAGCCATGTCGCATGGTCCAGCATCTCGCCCCGGCCACAGCCAATGTCCAAGTAAGACCCGGTGCATCCCAGGTCAGTTAAATCGCCCGTGGCGTCGGCCTTGCGCCCCTCGCCCATGCGGTAATTGGTCGCCCGGTACGCCTTGCTGTACTTCGCGTGTTCGACATGCCGTGGGGTGTCCAACAAAAAATCCTCCAGCGTGACCATTGGGAAACACCGCAAGGCGGACCCCGGCGTGCAGTTGATGACCTCGACGCCGGCCTTTCCAAGGTCCGGGGCCATGCCGTCAAACGCTTGTATCCAGCGTGCGAAATTGCCCTGTTCCGGGTTATTCAGCCCCTTGGGGTGGCGTCCGTGCCAGTGCCCGCCCTGCATGTCAAAGCCGAGCAACGCAATCCTTTTTGCCCCCAACAACACGGCTAAATTGATGGCCTGGTAGCCGCCGTTGCCGCCTTGGTGTATCCGCAGCGGGTCCAGGGATAGCCCAGGCTCGTCCACACTGGGCACCCGCAGCGCGCCAAACTCTTCGGCGCGCGCATCCTGCGACACTTTCAGGCCGGCAAACTCGGGCCGGTAGTGCGCCCACCACCTGTAGTCACAGGCGTACAGCAGGTCAGCCCACGGGGCGAGCTGATAACTGTTGTTGACCGCTATGACGCGGGCTTGCCCTTTGACCGCGTCGACCTGCTCCGCGCTGAGGCTTGGCCCTGATCCGAAGATGAAGGCTGTTTCGCCGGCCCAGAGTCTTGGGACGGGCGGCCAGGCGCGGAGCGATCCACAAAAGGGACGGCCCAGCCCTCCCCGCACGCAACCTCGGCGCATCGCTCGGAAACGTCGTGGACGCCCCGTGGATACGACGTGGCCTCTATTTCATTCAGTTCGGCGTGTGAAAACGCCCTCAATACATCGATTTTCGGCATAGGAAATGGGGGCGGTTACCCGCCCCCACCTCTTAGTTCGTGACCGGCTGCAAGCTGGCGTTCTCCAGCACAGCAACGACGCTGTACGGGGTCGAGCCAGGGGTATTGGCGGCAGTCGCCACCACCCGCAGATAGCGCTTGCTGCTGATGACGCCCACGTGATACGTGGTGGCGTCCTCGGCGGCGTTATCGATGGTCAGGAACACGCCCGTGGTCGCGTCAGGTGTCGTTACCGGGGATTGCGCCCCGGCAATGTTGACCCGGCCCGAGTCGGTGATCGCCGCAAAGCTGGCGTTCGACGTGTCGGACTCCTCGACTTTAAAGGTCCAGGTCGGCTGCGGGCTGTTGGCAATGTTCGTAACCGTCCCGACCGAGATCAGGAAGGCAATCGAATCAAAGCCCAGGGTATCCACGCCGGTTGACGGCGTGTTGGTCGCGGTGATCGCTTGGGCGGCGACGTGAGTCACCACCTTTTTTCCGCTTG
>JBFKAF010000817.1:0-1685 GCA_041621735.1 Pseudomonas sp. | reverse complement strand
TCATGTTCTCCATGCCGCCGGCGATGATTACCTCGGCATCGCCGCAGCGGATGGCCTGGGCGCCCAGGTGCAGGGCTTTCAGGCCCGAGCCGCAGACCTTGTTGAGGGTCAGGGCGGGCACCGCATGGGGCAGGCCGGCCTTGATCGCCGCCTGGCGCGCGGGATTCTGCCCGGCGCCTGCGGTGAGCACCTGGCCGAGGATCACTTCGTCGACCTCGGCGCCGTTCAGGCCGGTTTGCTCGAGCAGGCGGCGGATCACCGCGGCGCCCAGATCGACAGCCGGGATATTGGCCAGTGCACCCTGGAAACTACCGATGGCGGTGCGGGTGGCGGCGACTATGACGACTTCTTGCATGCTGCGATCCTCACGAGTGACAGGCGCGGTAGGCCGCGAAGGTCGTTATGGTGGCACAGGGACTTTGCCCTCGGCCAGCCCGTGAACCCCGTACGCTCAGCCAGCTAGCAGCGCTACTCTGTAAGCAGGCACGCTAGGGCACACCCGGCTATACGGCCTTGTGACGCGCGGTGGTTGGGGGGGCGCTTGTAGCCGCTCGCGCAACATCATCCGGGCACACAGCGTGCATGCCCGGATGTGCCGGTTTTAGCGGTTGAGGCGCTTGTCGATCAGGTCGTCGACCACGGATGGGTCGGCCAGGGTCGAGGTGTCGCCGAGGTTGTCCAGTTCGTTGCAGGCGATCTTGCGCAGGATGCGCCGCATGATCTTGCCCGAACGGGTTTTCGGCAGGCCCGGCGCCCACTGGATCAGCTCCGGTCTGGCGAAGCCGCCGATTTCCTTGCTGACCAGGGTCAGCAGCTCCTTTTGCAGCGCCTCGCTCGGCTCTACGCCGTTCATCGGGGTGACGAAGGCATAGATACCCTGGCCCTTGAGGTCATGCGGGTAACCGACCACTGCAGCCTCGGCGACCGCATCGTGCAGGACCAGGGCGCTTTCCACTTCGGCGGTGCCGATGCGATGGCCGGACACATTGATCACGTCGTCCACCCGTCCGGTGATCCAGTAGTAGCCATCCTCGTCGCGGCGTGCGCCGTCACCACTGAAATAGTAGCCGGGGTAGGCGGAGAAATAGGTGTCGATCATCCGTTGGTGGTCGCCATAGACGCTGCGGATCTGGCTCGGCCAGCTGGCCTTGATCGCCAGTACGCCTGAGCCCGCACCCTCGATTTCCTGGCCTTGCTCATCCAGCAGGACCGGCTGCACGCCGAAGAATGGCCGGGTCGCCGAACCGGGTTTGAGGTCGGTGGCGCCGGGCAGCGGGGTGATCATGATGGCGCCGGTTTCGGTCTGCCACCAGGTGTCGACGATCGGGCAGCGCCGGTCGCCGACCACGTTGAAGTACCACTCCCAGGCTTCCGGGTTGATCGGCTCGCCGACGCTGCCGAGCAGGCGCAGGCTGCTGCGCGACGTCTGCTTGACCGGGGTTTCGCCTTCGCGCATCAGCGCGCGCAGGGCGGTCGGCGCGGTGTAGAAGATGTTCACCTGGTGCTTGTCGATCACCTGCCAGAAGCGCGAGGCGTCGGGGTAGTTCGGCACGCCTTCAAAGATCAGGCTGGTGGCGCCATTGGCCAGCGGGCCATAGACGATGTAGCTGTGCCCGGTGACCCAGCCGACATCGGCGGTGCACCAATAGATGTCGCCGTCGTGGTAGTCGAACACGTACTTGTGG
>JBFKAF010000816.1:0-1692 GCA_041621735.1 Pseudomonas sp. | reverse complement strand
CCGTGGCGGCGGCCAGGCTGGCGAAGGCTTCCAGGGTGTCCAGGTCGACGCTGCCGAAACTCGCCGGGTCGAGTGAATCCAGGGTCAACAGGCCCCACAGCGTGTCCTGCAGATACAGCGGACAACCCAGGCAGTCGTGCACTTCAAGATGCCCGCGATGGCCCTCGACCAGACCGTCGTAGGGGTCGGGCAGACCGCAGTCGGTAGCGAAGCGGGTCGGCCCACGACGCTCGAGCAACGCCTGCAGTCGTGGGTGTTCGCTGACCTTGAAACGTCGGCCGAGGGTATCGGCGCTCAGCCCTTCGACCGACAACGGCACCAGCACCTCGCCCTCGAGCTTGAGCAGCGCCACCGCATCGCAGGGCAGCAACTGACGCAGGGCGAGCAACAGGCGCCGATAGCGCTCGGCTTCGGGCAGCTCCCGGGACAGGTCGGCGACCAGCGGGATCAATGCGGTAAGCAGGGGGCTAGCGGTCATAAAGACTACTCAGTGTCATAAAGACTCTTTCCGCTCATTGTCATAAAGACAATAAAACAAATAAGCCATTGAAATTAAACAATAAAAATACTGGCACGCTTTCTGTAAGTAATAGATCAGAGGCAACTAACTTAACACGTGGTTGGCCAGTCGCCGAAATGCGCCAGCGGCCACCACGAGCAGAATCGACCAGCCGCAGAGGAACGCCAACATGCTCTCAGCCCAACACCGCACCCTGATCAAGGCCACTGTACCGCTGCTGGAAACCGGCGGCGAAGCCCTGACCCGGCATTTCTACGGCATCATGTTCGCCGAATACCCTGAGGTGCGCGCGCTGTTCAACCAGGCCCACCAGAGCAGCGGCGAACAACAACGCGCACTGGCCAACGCGGTGCTGATGTACGCCCGGCATATAGACAAGCTGGAAGCCCTCGGCCCGCTGGTCGGGCAAATCGTCAACAAGCACGTGTCGCTGCAGATCCTCCCCGAGCATTACCCGATTGTCGGCAGATGCCTGCTGCGGGCGATTCGCGAAGTGCTGGGCGCCGAGATCGCCACCGACCAAGTGATCGACGCCTGGGCCGCGGCCTATGGCCAACTGGCCGACATCCTGATCGGCGCGGAAGAAAGCGCTTACGCGGCCAACGCCGAGGCGCCCGGTGGCTGGCGTGGCGCGCGCTGGTTCCGCCTGACCGACAAGGTCGCGGAAAGCCAGGAAATCGTCTCCCTGCACCTGCAGCCGGAAGACGGCGGTGCGCTGCTCGAGTTTCATCCCGGCCAGTACATCGGCCTGCGTCTGCACCTGGATGGCGAGGAGGAACGGCGCAACTACTCGCTGTCGGCACTCGGCAATGGCCGCGAGTACCGCATCAGCGTCAAGCGCGAGGCGGGCGGCAAGGTGTCCAATTACCTGCACGATCAGCTGCAGGTCGGCGACCGCCTGGAGCTGTTTCCGCCGGCCGGCGATTTCGTCCTGCGGCCGTCGAGCAAGCCACTGGTACTGATCAGCGCCGGCGTCGGCATCACCCCGGCCTTGAGCATGCTGGAAGCGGCGCGTGACAGCGGTCGGCCGATTCGCTTTATCCACTGCGCGCGGCATGCCGGGGTGCATGCCTTCCGCGACTGGGTGCAGGCGCAAGCCACGGCGCATCCGCAGGTGCAGCACTTCTATTGCTACAGCGAACCGCGCGCAGACGACCAGCCGCATGCCGTGG
>JBFKAF010000815.1:0-1698 GCA_041621735.1 Pseudomonas sp. | reverse complement strand
TTTCTCTCGATTGTGCGCATTCGCCACCAGGCCATGGACCTTCAGGAAGGCCGCGAGCCGGACAACTACATCGAGCCGGAACAGATCTCCGCCGCCGACCGGCACAGCCTCAAGTCGGCCTTCCAGGTACTGAGCAACGCGCAGAAGTTCCTGCGCTTCCGCTATCCGGGACAAGAATTGGGGCGACCGCTATGAGCCTACCCGGCACCCTGCGCAGGGAGGGCCAATCGAGCAGCCTCGATTGGCCGAGCATCCTCGGCGAATTAAGCGCGAAAAGCATCGATGAGCGGCTATCACGCTTCTATAAGGCCGGAACCGTAAACGCGGACACGCCACTGGATCAGGTGCCACTGCTGGCCCTCGACGTGGAAACCACCGGCCTGGACAGCCAGCGCGACTCGATCGTCAGCCTCGGCCTGGTGCCCTTCAACCTGCGGCGCATCCGCTGTGGCGAGGCCAAGTACTGGGTGGTCAAGCCGGTCTGCGAACTGAGCAGCCAATCGGTCACCTTCCACCACATCACCCACTCGGACATCCAGGATGCACCGCCACTGGCCAGCGTGTTCGACGAACTGCTGGCCGCCATGGCCGGCAAGGTGGTGGTGGTGCACTACCGACGCATCGAGCGCGGCTTTCTCGATCAGGCCATGCGCCATCTGGTCGGCGAAGGCCTGCACTTTCCACTGATCGATACCATGCAACTGGAGGCGCGCCTGCACCGGGGCAAGCAGCAACCCGGCTGGCTGGCCCGGCTAATGGGCAAGAAACCGGTGTCGATCCGCCTGGCCGACAGCCGCCTGCGCTACGGCTTGCCGCTGTATCAGGCGCATCACGCGCTGACCGATGCCCTGGCCACCGCGGAACTGCTGCAAGCACAAGTTGCCACCCACTACCCGACGGATGTCACGGTCGGCGAACTGTGGAGTTGAAAAAGGCGCGACCGCAAGCGGCCGCGCCTCCAAAAATAGCGCCTTAGCGGCGACGCACAAGGCGCCGCCGCGATTCGCTTAGCGCGGCTCGGACATCAGTCCTTTGACGATGGAAATGCAGCCCACCAACAATACGATGGTGAACGGCAGCCCCGTCGACACCGCCATCGCCTGCAGGGCCGCCAGGCCGCCGCCAAGCAGCAGGGCGATGGCCACCACACCCTCGAGGATCGCCCAGAAGGCGCGCTGCGGCACCGGTGCGTTGACCTTGCCGCCGGCGGTGATGGTGTCGATCACCAGGGAGCCGGAGTCCGAGGAGGTGACGAAGAACACGATCACCAGGACGATGCCGATGAAGGAGCTGATCTCGGTCAGCGGCAGCTGGCCGAGCATGGCGAACAGCTTCAGTTCCAGGGCGGCATCCTGCACGCCGGTGAATCCGTCGCCGGCCAACTGGCTCAGCGCCGTGCCACCGAAGGCGGTCATCCACAGCACCGATACCAGCGAAGGCACCAGCAGCACCGCGATGAGGAACTCGCGCACGGTGCGGCCGCGGCTGACCCGTGCGATGAACATACCGACGAACGGCGACCAGCTGATCCACCAGGCCCAGTAGAAGGCGGTCCAGCCCTGGCTGAAGTTGGCATCTTCACGCCCGAAGGGGTTGGACAACGCCGGCAGGTTCACCACATAGCTGCCCAGGTTGCTGAAGAAGCCGCTGACGATCGCCAGGGTCGGGCCGGCGATGATGATGAACAGCAGCAGCAGC
>JBFKAF010000814.1:0-1699 GCA_041621735.1 Pseudomonas sp. | reverse complement strand
TCCTGTCAGCCGAGCGGCGCAGTGGGTTATTGCCGGCGATCGTCGGCGGCAAGGGGCGTTAGTGTGCCATCCCTTGGTCGATCCCGCAGGCGAATCGGGTGGGTGCTCGATGTCGGTCCTGCTATTGCGCAGATCAAGTCTGCGCGACCAAGGACTCGTCAGGCCGGCATAGACTGAATGTGAATGCCACCCGGGGAGCGCGTTAACCGTACTGAGGATTCGTGGGCTGTTTGGCGCGCGCGTGCATGCGAGACGGTTTGGCATTTGGGCCTGGTCCTTTGTCGGCATGAAACGCAAGACGTAAGGACGGAGATAGCAGTGCATCGGCAGAAGCGGATGCTCGGGGTGTATCTGGAGGGCGGTAAATGTGCGTGCTCCCGGCTGGCATATATATTCCAGCCGGGAGCATGCAGCGTGGGCTATTGGCCGTTCAGCAGATCGGCGGCGTTGATCAGCATGGATTGTCCCACCGAAACATAGTCCGGCTCGAGCATCGGCGAGCCTGATTCCGCGCTGGTCATCGTCAGTTCCTCCTTACCGCAGGCCTCGAGGGCAGCGGGGACCAGGGCTTCGACCGCACTCAGCACGTTGGGTTGGACGGAAGTCGCTCGGTGGGCCGCGCCTTGCACACTGGCAAGGTGTGCTGCGCAATGATCGGCCAGTGCCGGACCGGCCGTCAGCAGTACCGCAACCGCGCAGAGATGAAGTGAGAGCTTGTTCATGACTAAAATCTCCTCAGGTTGTCCTTGCGCCGGTTAGTTGGTGAGAGCGCAAATGGCGTAAGCCTTGATTGCGTCGCCATTCTTTACTGTCACCGTCCAACTCCCCTCCGTAGCCGGGTAGCTTTGAACGACGTTGCCATTAGCGGCCGTACTGCTCACCCCGCCACCGAGAACTTTGCTTCCAGTCGGACAGGCCGCTGTGCAGGTGACGGTGCTGCCGGCGCAGCTGACTTCTATGCGCTCCCAGGCCGCCAGGCCGCTGGGTCCTTGGATGCCCTGGGCGCCCTGTTGCCCCGCGGTGCCTGCTTGCCCTTGCGGTCCCTGAGGTCCGGTGGCGCCGGTTTCGCCTTGCGGTCCGACCTCGCCCTGAATGCCTTGCGGTCCCTGAGGTCCGGTGGCGCCGATTTCGCCTTGCGGCCCGACCTCGCCCTGGATGCCTTGCGGCCCCTGAGCTCCGGTGGCGCCGGTTTCGCCTTGCGGCCCGACCCCGCCCTGAATGCCTTGCGGTCCCTGAGGTCCGGTGGCGCCGGTTTCGCCTTGCGGCCCGACCCCGCCCTGAATGCCTTGCGGCCCCTGAGGTCCGGTGGCGCCGGTTTCGCCTTGCGGCCCGACTCCGCCCTGGATGCCTTGTGGTCCGGTGGCTCCTGTCTCTCCTATCGGACCCTGTAATCCGGTATCGCCCTTGTCGCCCTTGGCACGGGCGCAGCCTCCGCGACCATTTTCGCAATCCCAGATGCGCTGTTCGAGGGCGCCTACCCCGCCCTTGAGGTTGGCTACGGCATGAGTCACATCATGATCGGCCAGCGCCGCTCCGCTGATGCCGAGCAGCGTGATTGATATAAGGGCTGCAGGCACAGCCGCTGCGGATCTGTGGACAAGCCTGGCCAGTGTCGATCTCGCCACCGGGTACTGCGAATCAACCGGATAACTTTTTTCCATGATCAATGTCCTGTCGAAAGTTGGGAGGAAACTGCTCC
>JBFKAF010000813.1:0-1701 GCA_041621735.1 Pseudomonas sp. | reverse complement strand
GCCAGACGCGCCTGCTCTCTATCGGCCCCGCTGCCGATGACCTTGGCCAACATGGGGTCGTAGTAGGGGGTGATGGTCGAGCGCTGGCAGACACCGCTATCGACCCGTACGTTACTGTGCGAAGGTTCCTGATAAACGCTTATGGTGCCAGTTTCAGGCCGGTAGGCGTCGGCCGGATCCTCAGCATTGACCCGCGCTTCGATGGCCCAGCCATTGGCCTTTATCTGTTCCTGGACCAGTGGCAGCGCCTGGCCTGCGGCGATACGGATTTGCCACTCCACCAGATCAAGGCCGGTAATGGCTTCTGTTACAGGATGCTCGACCTGAAGGCGGGTATTCATTTCGAGAAAGTAGGTTTCCCCAGTGGCGTTATCAAGCAGAAACTCGACCGTGCCGAGAGAGTCGTAGCCAATCGCCTGGCTGAGTGTGACGGCATCGCGGTAAAGTTTTAGCCGTTGCGTCTCTTCAAGCCAGCCCGCCGGCGCCTCTTCGATAACTTTCTGATGGTTGCGCTGGATGGAGCATTCCCGTTCAAACAGATGAACAGTGTGACCGTGTTTATCGGCGGCGATCTGTACTTCAATGTGTCGGGGTGCGAGGATAAGTTTTTCAAGCAGGACCTTATCGTCACCAAAGCCGGACAGCGCTTCCTGTTTAGCCTGAGGCAACTCGGCAAGCAGTTGCGCGGCGCTATCGATGCGGCGCATGCCCCGCCCCCCGCCACCGGCGCTGGCTTTGATCATCAGCGGAAAACCGATCTGCTCGGCGGCCTGTACCAGGGCTGGTGCAGATTGATCGTCACCGTGGTAACCGGGAATGATGGCGACACCGGCCTGCGCCGCCAGCTTTTTGGATTCAATCTTTGAACCCATCAGGCGAATCGCCTCGCGGTGTGGCCCGACAAAAATAATGCTGTCGTGCTCGCAGGCCGCAATCAACGCTTCGCTCTCTGATAAAAATCCATAGCCTGGGTGGATAGCGTCTGCGCCCGTTCGTTTTGCGGCGGCAACAATCGCTTCGGCGTCGAGGTAGGAGAGCGCGCTTTCCGCGGGGCCGATCAAAACAGCGGCATCGGCCATTGCCACATGAGGCGCGTAACGATCCGCTTCGGAATACACCGCGACCGCGCGAATACCCATGCGTCGACAGGTGCGAATGATGCGAACCGCGATTTCGCCCCGATTGGCGATCAATAAGGTGTTAATTTTCAATGCGCCAGCTCGGTGTTGATTTTTCAAGGAAACAGGTAATGCCTTCGCGGCCATCGTCGGTTTCCCAGGCATCGGCCAGTGCGCGTGCGGTGTAGGCCATGTTTTCGTCGAGCTCGTGGCCATCGACAAAGTCGATCAGGCGTTTGGTGGCGGCGACACCCACCGGAGAGCAAAGCAGGAGTTTACTGATCTCTGCCTCCACGGCTTCATCCAACTGCGCGGCGGGCACCGATTTGTTGAGTAGACCGAGGTCGACGGCTTCCTGACCCTTGAAAAAATGCGCGTTGAGCAGGCACCGGCGAGCATTGCGTCGGCCCAGGCGGGCGACCACATAGGGCGCGATATTGGCTGGTAACAGGCCGAGCCGGACTTCGCTCAGACCGAATGTCGCGTTGTCCGCGCCGATGGCGATATCGCAAATGGCGATCAGGCCGACGCCACCGCCGAAGGCCTGGCCATTGATGCGACCAATCAAAGGCTTGGGCAGCCG
>JBFKAF010000812.1:0-1702 GCA_041621735.1 Pseudomonas sp. | reverse complement strand
GGTTCATCATCCTCACCAGCAGTTTTCTGCTGCTGTTCATCGGCATCCTGGTGCACTGGCAGAGCCGGCCGCTCAAGCGTCTGGCGGTGGCGGCGCGGGAAATGTCGCTGGGCAGCGAGGTCGAACCGCTGGCGGAGGCGGGCGGCAGCGAGGTGGTCGAGGTCAGTCGCGCCTTCAACAGCATGCGCGAGCGCATCAGCCGTTACCTGAATGAGCGCAGCCAGTTGTTCAGTGCCATTTCCCATGATCTGCGCACCCCGATCACCCGCCTGCGCCTGCGCGTCGAGTTGCTCGAGGACGAAGAGTTGCAGGCCAAGTTCAGTCGCGACCTGGACGAGCTCGAATTGCTGGTCAAGGGCGCCTTGCAGTGCGTCAAGGACACCGATATTCACGAGAATATCGAACCGGTCGATCTTAATTTGTTGCTGCATGGGGTGGTCGAGCCCTACCTGGCGCCTGCCGGCAATGGTCGGGTGACGCTCGGCGGTCAGGCACTCGCCGCCTATCCGGGCAAGTCGCTGGCACTCAAGCGCTGCATCGGCAACCTGGTCGACAACGCCCTGAAATATGGGCAGAAGGCCCATCTGCATATCGAGGACGATGAGCGCGCCTTTATCCTGCACGTGGATGACGAGGGGCCGGGAGTGCCCGAGCAGCGTCTTGAGCAGGTGTTCGAGCCGCACGTGCGCCTGGCCGGGCAGCAACAGGGCTACGGCCTGGGCCTGGGCATCGCGCGCAATATCGCCCACAGCCATGGCGGCGAGGTGAGTTTGCGCAACCTGCGCGAAGGCGGCTTGCGGGTCACCCTGTGGCTGCCGCGGCATGCCGATTCAGCTCAGGTTCAATAGGGCGGTTGCAGCCGTCAGGCAAGTCGACCTGGCCCTCCCTGGATGCTCGCCGCTTTAATCCGCCACTGCGTAGCCGGATGCAATCCGGGAGTTCTCCTGCCTGCCAACCGAAGGCCCCGGATTGCATCCGGGCTACTGCATCGAGATTGAGCGGAGCGTTATGTAACCAGGCTGTGACCTTTATGCATCCCTTCGTTACCCGCCGCCGGAGCGGCCGTGGTTAGAATCCTCTACAGCGCAAGCACCAGACTTGCTCACGTATAACAACAAGAAGGTACCTGTCTAATGAATGCTATGAGTCGCCTGGCCACTGCCGTTTCCCTCGTCTCCCTGATGCCCTTGACGGCCCTCGCCGGTGAGGTCGAAGTGCTGCACTGGTGGACCTCCGGGGGTGAGAAGCGCGCCGCCGATACCCTGCAGAAACTGGTCGAAGACAAAGGCCACGGCTGGAAGGATTTCGCCGTGGCAGGCGGCGGTGGCGAGGCGGCCATGACCGTGCTGAAGACCCGCGCCGTGTCCGGCAATCCGCCGGCCGCCGCGCAGATCAAGGGGCCGGATATTCAGGAGTGGGGCGCGCTGGGCTTGCTCGCCAACCTGGACCCGGTCGCCGCGCAGAGTCAGTGGGACAAGCTGCTGCCCAAGCAGGTGACCGAGATCATGAAGTATGAGGGGCACTACGTGGCGGTGCCGGTCAACGTGCACCGGGTCAACTGGCTGTGGATCAACCCCGAGGTCTTCGCCAAGGCCGGCGCCACGCCACCGACCACCCTCGATGAGTTTTTCGCCGCCGCCGATAAGCTCCAGGCCGCCGGCTTTATTCCCCTGGCCCACGGTGGCCAGCCCTGGCAGGACGG
>JBFKAF010000811.1:0-1709 GCA_041621735.1 Pseudomonas sp. | reverse complement strand
TTCGCCAAGCAGAGCGGTACGGCGATCTTTCTGGTTGGCCACGTGACCAAGGAAGGCGCCTTGGCCGGCCCGCGTGTGCTCGAGCACATGGTCGACACCGTGCTGTATTTCGAGGGCGAATCCGACGGCCGCCTGCGTCTGCTGCGCGCGGTGAAGAACCGCTTCGGCGCGATCAACGAGCTGGGCGTGTTCGGCATGACCGACAAGGGTTTGAAGGAAGTCACCAACCCTTCGGCGATCTTCCTCACCCGTGCCCAGGAGGAAGTGCCGGGCAGCGTGGTCATGGCCACCTGGGAAGGCACCCGGCCGATGCTGGTGGAGGTGCAGGCCCTGGTGGATACCAGCCACATGGGCAACCCGCGCCGGGTTACCCTGGGCCTGGATCAGAACCGCCTGGCCATGCTGCTGGCCGTGCTGCACCGCCACGGCGGTATTCCCACCTACGACCAGGACGTGTTCCTCAACGTGGTCGGCGGGGTCAAGGTGCTGGAGACCGCCTCGGACCTGGCCTTGATGGCGGCCGTGATCTCCAGTCTGCGCAACCGGCCGCTGGCGCATGACTTGCTGGTGTTTGGCGAGGTCGGCCTGTCCGGTGAGATTCGCCCGGTGCCAAGCGGCCAGGAACGCCTGAAAGAGGCGGCCAAGCATGGTTTCAAACGTGCCATCGTGCCCAAGGGCAATGCGCCTAAAGAAGCACCGGCCGGGCTGCAGGTGATCGCGGTGACGCGGCTGGAGCAGGCGCTGGACGCTCTGTTCGAGTAGCCCCGCCCTGGGGCTTTGCTGGGGGCGCTCAGCCCGCGAATGCAGGGCTGGCTGGATTCGGCGAGATGGGTTCCCGCTGGCTCAGTCCTCTTCGCTGAGCGCTGCCAGATCACGCTCCAGCAGCTGTTCGTCGCCGAGGTTGAGTTCGACCAGGCGGCGTAAGTGACTGATCGAGTCGAGGTCGATATGGGTGCAGACGAAGCCCAGCAGTTGCTCCTGAATGCGCGTCAGCACCATTTCCATACGCACCTGGGTCTCACCGCCCAGCTCGATGCAGGCCTGGAAGGGTTGGTGCGGCGCGCCGTCCCAGTCCTCCGGTCGCTTGATCAGCAAGCCCTTGAGTGACACGTCGATCAGTTCGACGCCCCAGCTGTGCGCGCCCTGCACAATCTCGGTGGGCGCGTCGAAGGCGATACGGTGAAAGCGCCGACGTTCGTTAGATGTTTCACTCATGGGAAAACTCCTGGGCGACTCTACCCACTATAGCGGGGCTGGTGGTGGGGGCAAACACGCGCGCCGCAGCGGACCATGGGCGGGCACTCGATAGAGAACGGGTTCTCGGTTTGGCGCCTGCACGCTTGGCTACGTATGGCCCGGTTTGCTCATGGGGTGTTGTCCTGAAAGGACGGGGCGCCAAAATGCGGCATAAAGGACTGATGAGCAAGTGCCGCGCGCCAGCTTGGCGTCGCTCGACTGACCCGCTCGGGAGCCTGTGCATGGCGCCGTCTATGAAAAAGCCCGCCGAGTGGCGTAATGCTGTTCACTTAAGCGGAGCAGCCTTCCGATCCACTGGGTAGCGGGTCTTTGAAATCTTCACCGTCCTTGGTCTTGATGGCCTTGGGCGGTGATCAAGAAACAACCCGCCGATTCCCGCCCTCAACTCCGACAAGCGTCTTCCTGTTGCTGAAATCGGGTTGGCCGCCGCCATCACGATCAGTTGCACGGCG
>JBFKAF010000810.1:0-1714 GCA_041621735.1 Pseudomonas sp. | reverse complement strand
GCCTTTATCGCCGTGACGCCGGAGCGCGCGCTGCAATTTCCCGCCGACCATGGCGCCCATTACGGTTATCGCATCGAGTGGTGGTACGTCACCGCCAACCTGCGCGATGAGCAGGGCCGCGACTGGGGCGCACAGTGGACCCTGTTCCGCTCCGCCCTGCGCCCCGGGGCCGACCAAGCCGGCTGGAACAGCCCCAACCTGTGGATGGGCCACGCCGGGCTGAGCGGCCCCTTCGGTCATCAGGTGGCGGAAACCCTGGGGCGCGGCGGAGTCGGCCAGGCCGGGGTGACAGCGCAGCCGTTTCACGCCTGGATCGATGACTGGTCGCTGCGCAGCACTGCCGGCGCAGGCCTCGAACAGCTGCAGATGCACGCCCGTGGCGAGGGTTTCGCCTACCGCCTGCAACTCGACAGCGAGGGGCCGTTGGTGCTGCACGGCAAGCAGGGCTACAGCGAGAAATCCGGCCAGGGCCAGGCTTCGTACTACTACAGCCAGCCGTTCTACCGGGTCAGCGGCGAGGTCGAACGCGATGGCCAGCGCTATCGGGTCAGCGGTCAGGCCTGGCTCGACCGTGAGTGGAGCAGTCAGCCGTTGGCAGCGCAACAGCTGGGCTGGGACTGGTTTTCCCTGCACCTGGAAGACGGCGCCAAGCTGATGCTGTTCCAAGTCAGACAGACCGATGGCGAACCTTACCGGGCCGGCACCTGGATCGCCGCCGACGGCCAGACTCGCGCCCTGTCGGCTGAGCAGATCCGCCTGACGCCACTGCACTGGAGCCGTCAGCCAACGGGGCGCCAGGTGCCCACACAGTGGCGGGTGGAAGTACCGACCTACGGGCTGGCGCTGGAGGTGCAGGCCATCGCCACTCAGGCCTGGATGAACACGCGCTTTCCCTACTGGGAGGGCCCGGTGCGCCTGAGCGGCAGCCATCAGGGCCGCGGCTACCTGGAGATGACCGGCTATTGAAGCTCCGCCAGGCGCCTCAACGAACAGCCGCCCTGCATCACCACGACGGCCTGTTCAGCTATAGCCGACAGAGCTGAGTCAGCTGGCGGAGATGGCCACGGCACTAGCGTCCGCTTCCGCCGAGTAAACGCCATCAATCATCTGCTTGACCTTGTAGGCGCGCCAGCCAAGCATCCGCGTGGCGGTCAGCACCCCGCCCATCAGCGCCCCGCCCACCCCGGCGGTGACCACGTCGAAGCCGGTCAGGTAGAAGTTCTTGATCGGCGTCTGCGAGTGAATCCAATGCTGCTGGAAACGCTCGGGCTGTGGGCCGCAAGAACCTGAGGTCGCGCGCGACCTATCTCAGGTGCGGAAACGCTCGAGGTAGCTGTTCAGTTGCTGAACCTCGCCCTGAATCTGCCCGCTGGCGTGCATCACGTTCTGTGAATCGTCACGGCTGCGCTCAGCCAGGCCGGATATCTCAGTAACGCGCTGGTCGATGTCGTGCGCCACCTGACTCTGCTCTTCTGCAGCTGTGGCTATCTGGGCATTCAAGCCGTTGATGCTGTCCACGGCACCGACGATGCTGTCCAGCACCTCGGTCGTCTCCTGAATGTGGCTAAGGTTTTCATGCACCAGTTTGGCGCTGTCCTGCAGCGCCAGCACCGCCTGCTGGGCGCCATCGCGCAGGCGCTGAATAATCGTCTGGATTTCCCCGGTGGATTGCTGGGTACGGCTGGCCAGGGTGCGTACCTCATCCGCCACCACG
>JBFKAF010000809.1:0-1719 GCA_041621735.1 Pseudomonas sp. | reverse complement strand
GCTCTTCAGGTCACGGAAGGCCTCTTCGATCTGCATGCGGGTGGCGAAGTGCTCAACGATGGTTGCGGCTGGCAGATGACCCAGGGAAAGTGACGTGGCCATTAGCCACGGTTCGCGTTGGGCCTTGGCTTGTTTTCTGCTCTGGTTGCAGCGAGAGCGCCAACCATCGAGGGTTTTGTGGATGCGATGCTTCGTGGCGCGTTTGATCAGGAACAGATGACACAGGAGTAGTGTACGGATTTATGTGCAGATTTGAACGCCCTTGAACGGGGCGTGGGCGGTCATGGTAAGAGGTTGATTGTCGAGATCCACCTCAACCCTGGAGAGGGCACCATGACCGTAAGGAAGCTTAAGACAGTTGCACCGCGTTTAGAAGTGCTGGTGGCGCAGGACCGGGATCTGCTCAAGGCGCTGGTGAAGGAGGCGCTCGACCAGGTACTGCAGACCGAGATGGCCGAGTTTCTGGGCGCAGCACCCGGGGAGCGCACCGAGCGGCGTAACGGCTACCGGGCGGGCTATTACAGCCGCGGGCTTGTTACCCGCATCGGCAAGATCGAGCTGCGGGTGCCGCGGGATCGCAACGGGGAATTCTCAACCTCACTGTTCGAACGCTTCCAGAGGAGCGAGAAGGCGTTGGTGTCGGCCCTGGCGGAGATGTATATCCAGGGGGTGTCCACGCGCAAGGTCAAGGCGATCACCGAGGAGCTGTGCGGTCACAGCTTCTCGGCCTCGGCGATCAGCACGATCAACAGCGGGCTCGATGAGGCGCTGACGAAGTTCGCGCGCCGGCGGCTCACCGAGGAGTATCCGTATCTGATTCTGGACGCGCGCTACGAGAAGGTGCGCGAGGACGGGGTGATCCAGAGCCAGGCGGTGCTGATTGGCATCGGCATCAACTGGGAAGGGCAACGCCAGGTGCTGGGGGTGGAGCTCGCCAATCGGGAGAGCCAGTCGAGCTGGCGGGAGTTTCTGATCGGGCTCAAGCAACGCGGGCTGCGGGGCGTGGAGTTCGTCGTCTCCGACGATCACGCAGGGCTGAAGAAGGCGATTGCCGAGATCGTCCCGGAGGCCGCCTGGCAGCGCTGCTACGTGCACTTCCTCAGGAACGCCCTGGACTACCTGCCGCGCAAGGCCGACGACGACTGCCTGCAGGAGCTGCGCTGGTTATACGACCGCAGAAACCTCGCCGAGGCCCAACGTGATCTGGCCGCCTGGCTGGAGCGCTGGCAGAAGAAATATCCCAAGCTCACCGACTGGGTCGAGGACAACATCGGCAGCACGCTCACCTTCTACCGGCTCCCGCGCCTGCACCACCGGCATCTGAAGAGCACGAACATGCTTGAGCGGCTGAACGAGGAGATCCGCCGTCGCACCCGGGTCGTGCGCATCTTCCCGAACCTGCCGAGTTGCCTGCGCCTGGTGCGCGCGCTGTGCGCCGAGACCCACGAGGCCTGGCTCGAGGACAACCGCTATCTGAACATGGACTTGCTGCGCGAGGAGCGCAAGGAGCAGCTCAGAAAAGCCGCTTAGGCCTCAGACCCTGACCGCCAAAATTTGCACAACTTGACGGACACAACCCACCGGGAGCGCTGATGGTGACCGGCAGCAGCTTCACCGCCCGTGTCGGTGCCAACGCTGGCAGGAGCCTGCGCCGCCAGGTAAACACCAGATTGGCGTTCAGCCGGTGCTTGAGTGCCACCCCGGCAATCGAGGCGCCCG
>JBFKAF010000808.1:0-1725 GCA_041621735.1 Pseudomonas sp. | reverse complement strand
TTCGTATGGCCTCCGGTCATTACTGCTTTGCAGGAGCGTCAGAAGAAGATTGCAGATGGTCTGGACGCTGCCAGCCGTGCGGCTCGTGACCTGGAGTTGGCCCATGAGAAAGTGGGTCAACAACTGCGCGAAGCCAAAACCCAGGCAGCCGAGATCATTGAGCAAGCCAAGAAACGCGGTAACCAGATTGTCGACGAAGCCCGTGAACAGGCTCGCGTTGAAGCTGACCGTGTGAAGGCTCAGGCTCAGGCCGAGATCGAACAGGAACTGAACAGTGTCAAAGACGCCTTGCGTGCCCAAGTGGGTAGCCTGGCAGTCAGCGGCGCCGAGAAGATCCTGAGCGCATCTATCGACCAAAACGCGCATGCGGAGCTGGTTTCCAAACTGGCAGCCGAAATTTAAGCGAGGGCGCGATCATGGCAGAATTGACCACGCTGGCCCGACCTTACGCTAAGGCTGCTTTTGAGTACGCTCAGGCCCAACAGCAACTGGCCCCTTGGTCAGCCATGCTCGGCCTGGCCGCTGCGGTGTCGCAAGACGACACCATCCAGCGCATGCTCACGGCTCCGCGTCTGACGAGTACAGATAAAGCCACCGCCTTTATCGAGGTGTGTGGTGACAAGTTCAACGAGCAGGTACGCAATTTCGTCCACGTAGTCGCCGAAAACGATCGTCTGGCGTTGTTTCCAGAGATCGCCGAACTGTTCGAGCTGTTGAAAGCCGAACAGGAAAAATCGGTTGATGTGGACGTCACCAGTGCCTTTGCATTGAACGAAGAACAGCAAGACAAACTCGCCAAGGTTCTCAGTGCACGGCTCGGCCGAGAAGTGCGTCTGCACGCCGCGGAGGATGCCACCTTGATTGGTGGTGTCGTTATTCGCGCCGGCGACCTGGTTATCGATGGCTCAGTTCGCGGCAAGCTCGCGAAACTGGCCGAAGCATTGAAATCTTGAGTTTGAAGGGGCAGCAGAGCTATGCAGCAACTCAATCCTTCCGAAATAAGTGAAATCATCAAGGGCCGCATCGACAAACTCGATGTAGCCTCGCAAGCCCGTAACGAAGGCACAGTCGTCAGCGTGTCTGACGGTATCGTGCGGATTCACGGTCTGGCCGACGTTATGTACGGCGAAATGATCGAGTTCCCGGGCAGCGTTTACGGTATGGCCATGAACCTGGAGCGCGACTCTGTCGGCGCCGTGGTTCTCGGTGCTTACCAGTCCCTGGCCGAAGGCATGAGTGCCAAGTGCACCGGCCGCATCCTCGAAGTGCCGGTTGGTCCGGAACTGCTGGGTCGCGTGGTCGATGCCCTGGGTAACCCAGTCGACGGTAAAGGCCCGCTGAACAACGTCGCTACCGACGCGGTTGAGAAGGTTGCACCGGGCGTGATCTGGCGTAAGTCGGTCGACCAGCCGGTACAAACCGGTTACAAGGCCGTCGACGCCATGATCCCGGTTGGCCGTGGTCAGCGCGAGCTGATCATCGGTGACCGTCAGATCGGTAAAACCGCTCTGGCGATCGACGCGATCATCAACCAGAAGAACAGCGGTATCCGCTGCGTCTACGTGGCTATCGGTCAGAAGCAATCGACCATCGCCAACGTGGTGCGCAAGCTGGAAGAAAACGGTGCCTTGGCTAACACCATCATCGTTGCTGCCAGTGCTTCCGAATCCGCTGCGCTGCAGTTCATCGCACCGTACGCCGGTTGCACCATGGGCGAGTACTTCC
>JBFKAF010000807.1:0-1725 GCA_041621735.1 Pseudomonas sp. | reverse complement strand
GCGAAATTGCCTGACACACGCGGTTACTCAACCATGCACAGGTCGCCCGCTGCGTGGCATTCCCGAATAACTACAAGAGAGGCATCTCCTCATGCTGGACCTCCTCAACGACCTGCTCTGGAGCAAGCTGCTGATCGTCATGCTGATCGGCCTGGGCCTGTATTTCACGGTCCGCTCGCGCTTCGTGCAGTTCCGCTATTTCGGCAGCATGTTCCGCATCTTCGCCGAAGCCTTTCAGCGTCAGCCGGGCCAGCTCAGCTCGTTCCAGGCGCTGATGCTCAGCGTCGCCGGCCGCGTCGGCGCCGGTAACATCGCCGGTGTTTCCGTAGCCATCATGCTCGGCGGCCCGGGCGCGATCTTCTGGATGTGGGTCGTGGCCCTGGTCGGCATGGCCACCAGCTACTTCGAGTGCTCGCTGGCCCAGCTGTACAAGCGCCGCGAAGCCGACGGCACCTACCGTGGCGGCCCGGCCTTCTACATCCAGCACGGCCTCGGCCAGCGCTGGTTGGGCATCGTCGTGTCCCTGCTGTTGCTGGTGACCTTCGGCTTCGGCTTCAACGCCGTGCAGTCCTTCACCGTGGCCAGCTCGCTGCACGACACCTTCGGCCTGCCGACCCATATCAGCGGCCTGGCCCTGGTGGCGGTGATCGGCCTGATCATCTTCGGCGGCATCAAGCGCATCGCCAAGATCTCCGACGTGCTGGTGCCAAGCATGGCCTTCGCCTACATCGGCATGGCGCTGTTCGTGATCGGCGGCAATATCGATCAGGTGCCGGATGTGCTGGCGCTGATCGTCAAGAGCGCCTTCGGCCTCGAGCCAGCCTTCGCCGGCGGCATCGGCGCGGCGATCATCATGGGCGTCAAGCGCGGCCTGTTCTCCAACGAAGCCGGCCTCGGCAGCGCGCCCAACGTCGCCGCCGTGGCCCAGGTCAAGCATCCGGTCGCACAAGGCATCGTGCAGTCGCTCAGCGTATTCATCGACACCATCATCCTGTGCAGCTGCACCGCGCTGATCATCCTGCTCTCCGGCGTCTACCAGCCGGGCACCGAGATGGCCGGCGTGGTACTGACCCAGACCGCCATGGCCGCCGTAGTCGGCGAGTGGGGCCGGGTGTTCGTCAGCATCGCCTTGCTGCTGTTCGTCTTCACCACGCTGATCTACAACTACTACCTGGGTGAGAACGCCCTGGGCTTCTTCACCAGCAAGCGCTGGCCGGTGCAGACTTACCGCGTGCTGGTGGTCGGCCTGGTGCTGTGGGGCTCGGTGCAGGACCTGGGCACGGTGTTCGCCTTCGCCGACGTGACCATGGGCCTGCTGGCGGTCGCCAACCTGGTGGCCCTGGCCATGCTGTTCAAGGTCGGCCTGCGCCTGATGCGCGACTACGACAACCAGGTAAAAGCTGGTGTAGAGTCTCCGGTCTTCGATCCCAAGCAGTTCGCCGACCTCGACCTCGACCCTGCCGCCTGGCCTGCTACCCCGTCGGTCTCGAAGCCGAGCGCGCAGGCCGAAGTCAGCAACTACCAGCACCAACGCTAAACAGCGTTGCGGCATGACAAAACAGGGGGCGTGCCCCCTGTTTTGCTATCTGCATAAGGAGCAACGCCTATGTCCTCTCCATCCAAACTGCTAGTGCTCTACACCGGCGGCACCATCGGCATGCAGATGAGCGCAGACGGCCTGGCGCCGGCCTCCGGCTTCGAGGCCCGGGTGCGCACCCAGCAGGC
>JBFKAF010000806.1:0-1733 GCA_041621735.1 Pseudomonas sp. | reverse complement strand
GTCTGCTGCTGGTGCTGTACAGCCGCCATCTTCCTAAACCCATGGAGTGGGGGCGCTTGATAGTGCTCGCGGCGCTGAACATCGGCTTCTTCCAGGCCTTGTTGTTTGTCGCCGCGTATCGCCTGCCCGGTGGCTTGGCGGCTGTAGTCGGGGCAGTCCAGCCATTGCTGGTGATGGGGCTGGTGTGGGGCCTGGATGGGCGTCAGCCGGCTTCCTTGGCGGTGTGGGCGAGTGTATTCGGGGTCGCCGGCATGGCCGCCTTGCTGCTGGCGCCGGGGGCCGCGTGGGACCCGATAGGCATCGCGGCGGCATTGAGCGGTACCGCGTGCATGGCGCTGGGCACCTACCTGACTCGACGTTGGCGCCCGGCCATGCCTCTGCTGGCTCTCACCGGCTGGCAGCTGCTGCTGGGCGGGTTGCTGCTGGCGCCGGTAGCCTGGCTGGTCGACCCGCCCCTGCCAGCGCTGAGCGCCCCGCAGCTGCTGGGGTATGCCTATCTCTCGCTGTTCGGTGCGCTGCTGGCCTATGCCCTGTGGTTCCGCGGCATCGCCCGCCTGGCGCCGGTGGCGGTATCGTCGCTGGGCTTGCTCAGCCCCCTGGTGGCGGTGGTGTTGGGCTGGGGGTTGCTTGGCCAGAGCATCACCGGGCTGTCGCTGGTCGGGCTGTTGACTGTGCTCGGCAGCATCCTGGCGGTGCAGTGGGCCTCCAGTGCCCCTGTCCAGGCAAGCACTGCGCCCCCGCAAGTCGTCCGTTGATGCTCGTCGTGCAGGAGGGGCGCAGGCTTTACTCGCTGCCCACCTCTTCGACTTTCAACGCGCCGGTTTCACGGCTTTCCAGGACCACATAGGCGCTGCTGCAGACCAGCGAGTTGAGGCGTTTCATGTCGCCGATCAGCTCCAGGTGCAGCGAGCTGGTCTCGATGCTTTCCACCACCTGGTGATGCAGGCGGCCGACATGGGAGTGGGCCAGGCGCCGCTCCTGGATGCGAAAGCGGCGTTTTTCACGGAGCAGCTGCCGCGCGCTTTCCGCATCGCCGGAGAGGAATACCGAGAGGCCCAGGCGCAGGTTGGCCATCAGCCGGGTGTGCAGCTCGGTCAGTTCTGCCAGACCACTGTCGGAGAACGAATGGCGTTGCGCGGTCTTCTGGTCCTGCAGTTTGCCGAGCATGCGTTCGACGATGTCGCCGGCCTGTTCGAGGTTGACTGCCAGTTCGATGATTTCCGCCCAGCGCCGGCTTTCGTGCTCGCTGAGCACTTCGCGGGGAACCTGGGCCAGGTACAGCTTCACCGCGCTGTACAGCGCGTCGACATCGTTATCCAACTCCCTGAGCTCCCTGCTCTGGGTCGGCTGGTTACCGCGCAGCACTTCCAGCAGGTGGCCGAGCATGGTTTCGATCAGGTCGCCGATGCGCAGGGTCTCGCGCACCGCATTGGCCAGCGCCAGGCTCGGTGTGGCCAGAGCCGTGGGGTCGAGGTGGCGTGGCCGGGCGACGCCGCTTTGCTCGGGACGATCCGCCAGCAGCCAGTTACAGAAGCGCGCCATCAGGCCGGTGCTCGGCAGCATCAGCAGGCAACGCAGGGTGTTGTAGAGCAGGTGGAAGGCGATCACCAGCTCCGCCGGGCGCCACTCCAGGCTGTCCAGCCAGCTCACCAGTGGGTTGAGCAGGGGAATCACCAGAACCAGGCCGATCAGCTTGTACAGCAGGCTTCCGAGCGCCACCCGCCGGCCGGCCT
>JBFKAF010000805.1:0-1733 GCA_041621735.1 Pseudomonas sp. | reverse complement strand
GTCGGCTCGCCGTGACCGGCGACGCGGGTGTCGACCTTGGCATAGTAGGTGTCCGGGGTCTGCATGAAGTCCACGCCATTGGCGCGCAGCTTGCGCACGGTGTCGTAGATGTCTTCGCTGCTCAGGGCGATGTGCTGGATGCCCTCGCCGTGGTACTCGCGAATGAATTCCTCGATCTGCGACTTATCGTCGGCCGACTCGTTGATCGGGATGCGGATCTTGCCGCATGGCGCGGTCATGGCGCGCGACAGCAGGCCGGTGAGCTTGCCTTCGATATCGAAGTAGCGGATCTCGCGGAAGTTGGCGATGCGCTCGTAGAAGCCCGACCAGACGTCCATCTGCCCGCGCTTGACGTTATGGGTCAGGTGATCCAGTTCCATCAGGCCCACCGCATTGTCCTGCGGCGTACGGCCTGCGAAATACTCGAAGTCGACGTCGTAGATGCTCTTGTCGCCGTAGCGGTCGACCAGATACAGCAAGGAGCCGCCGATACCCTCGACACAGGGGATGTTCAGCTCGCCGAAGTTGGCGTGACTGCCGACCAGCTTGGCGCCCTGGGCTTCGACGTAGGCGGCGGCCTGGGCCGCGTTCTTCACCCGGAAAGCCATGGCGCAGGCGCTCGGGCCGTGCTTCAGGCCGAACTCGCGTACGTGGCCGGTGGGGCTGCCGTTGAGCACGAAGTTGATGTCGTTCTGCTGGAACAGGAAGACTTCCTTGGAGCGGTGCTTGGCGGTTTCGGTGAAGCCCATGGCGATGAACAGTTCACGCAGCTGCTGAATGCCTTCAGGCGTCGGCGCGGTGTATTCGACGAACTCGAAGCCGTCGGTACCAATTGGGTTGTGCTGTTCGATTTTAGTCACGGCGTTCATTCAGCCTCCTCGTTGTTGTTGTGGGCGCACCGCCCTGCCCTCGTGGCAGCGTGGTGTGGATAGCTTCATAACAACCGAGGGACAGGGGCTGAACAAGCGCCTTACCCGAACGCCAACCCGACCCGAGCAGGGGCGAACGGCAAGTTTTCATTACAGCCATGAAAGCCCGGCAAACCGTCACCCAAACGGCCGAGCACGCGTAACGATTTATTGCCAGCGTGGCTTAGGAAGCTGCCAGTCGTGCTCACCCTTGCGCGCTTTATCGCCCTTTCCCATGCCTGCTGCCGAACCCCAAGCCCAGCGGTTCCGCGCCGAATATCTTTGCTGTTAGGGTTGCGCCTGAATCGAGGCCACGGAAAAAGTGCCCGACAGAGCGGTTCAGGGATGCGGATATGGGCCGATATAGGAAATACCAACCCACTCAACAATAACGATAACAAGCGAGCCGGTATGAGTAGCGAGAGCGAAGTCGATAGCACCGAGGCCCCGAGCGACGCGCAACGGCTCCTGCACTTGGAAAAGGGTCGCAAGCTCGACCGCATCCTGTTTTTCACCCTGACGGCTGTTCTCAGCATGATTCTCGCCAGCTGGCTGACCGCTAGCGTGTTCAGCCTGTTGCATGAAGAAGAACAGCCCAACAACGACGCCCACAGTCTTGTCGCCCTGCAGGAACAGCTAACCCTGCTGGAGAAAAAGCTGGCGACCCTGCAACAACAAGTGGACACGCAAAACGCAAAGCTCAGCACATTGCCAGCCAGCACACCCGGCGCCTCCACGCCCACTGTCGAGCGCTACGACGACCGTGAGTTACGACGGCAGCTGGCTAAAACCCTGATCGGCCAGGAGCAGGGTTTTCAGCAGAGC
>JBFKAF010000804.1:0-1735 GCA_041621735.1 Pseudomonas sp. | reverse complement strand
GGAGGACTTCCTCGCCTCGATGCTGGTGGACAACGTGTCCGAGTTCATCAACCTGATGGACGCCAAGGGCAACTTCATCTTCAGCGATCGCCAGGCCAAGCGCATGGAGCGCGCCATGGCGAACATCGAGTTCGGCTTCGGCGAAGGCGGCTACCAACCTACGGAGTTCATCAAGCGGTACCTGCCGGATGGCTTCTTCGACCTGCTGGTGGTGGATGAGGGACACGAGTACAAGAACAGTGGTTCGGCCCAGGGCCAGGCCATGGGCGTGCTTGCAGCGAAGGCACGGAAATCCGTGCTGCTGACCGGCACCCTGATGGGCGGCTATGCCGACGACCTGTTCTACCTCCTGTTCCGCATCCTCACCCAGCGCATGATCGAGGACGGCTACCGACCGAACGCACGCGGCAGCATGGCTCCTGCAGCCATGTCGTTCATGCGCGATCACGGGGTGCTGAAGGACATCTACACCGAGCGCGACGGCGAGTCGCACAAGACGGCCAAGGGCAAGAAGCTCTCGGTACGAACGGTGAAGGCTCCGGGCTTCGGCCCGAAAGGCATCCACCGCTTCGTGCTGCCGTTCACCGTGTTCCTGAAGCTCAAGGACATCGGTGGCAACGTCTTGCCCGACTACCAGGAGGAGTTCGTCGACGTACCCATGTCGCCGGAGCAGGCCTCGGCCTACCAACGACTGGCAGCCACGCTGACCGCGGAACTGCGTCAGGCCCTGGCACGACGGGACACCACGCTCCTGGGCGTAGTGCTCAACGTGCTACTGGCTTGGCCGGACTGCTGTTTCCGGACGGAGGTGGTGAAGCATCCTCGCTCCCGGGACACGCTGGCATTCGTGCCAGCGATATTCGGCGACGAGGAGCTGATGCCCAAAGAGCAGGCGCTAGTGGACCTCTGTCTCGCGGAGAAGGCCAAGAACCGCAAGGTGCTGACCTACACCGTATACAGCGGGACGCGCGACACAACCAGTCGGCTCAGGCGGGTGCTGGAACAGGCCGGCTTAAAGGTGGCAGTACTGCGCGCCTCGGTGGATACGGCCAGGCGCGAGGACTGGATCCTCGACCAGGTCGACCGCGGAATCGACGTGCTGATCACCAATCCGGAGCTGGTAAAGACCGGGCTGGATCTGCTGGATTTTCCTACCATCGCGTTCCTGCAGACGGGCTACAACGTGTACACCCTGCAGCAGGCAGCGCGGAGGTCGTGGCGGATCGGGCAGAAACACCCGGTGCGGGTGGTGTTCTTCGGCTACGCCGGTAGCTCGCAGATCACCTGCCTGCAGCTGATGGCCAAGAAGATCGCCGTGGCGCAGAGCACGTCGGGAGACGTTCCTGAGTCAGGCCTCGACTCGCTGAACCAGGATGGTGACTCGGTCGAGATGGCACTTGCCAGGCAGCTTATCGCAGCATGACTTCAAGGCCACCTTCGGGTGGCTTTTTTTATGTTGGCACCTAACTACTCCACTACCCTGCAGGCTGAGCCGTTTCCTTCCTAGCAGCCTGTCGGACTTTCTCGCTTCATTCGAGGATAATCCCGGCACCGCCCAGCCGACGCCCCCGCATGAGCCGCTTTCGCCCGATCGACCGCAAGACCGACTACCTGCTCCCGCCATCGCTGGACGACTGGTTGCCTGAAGACCACCTGGCCCGCTTCATTCTCGAAGCCATCGAACGGCTCGACCTGAGCGCACTCACCCGGGCTTATGGCGGACGCGGCAGCGCCG
>JBFKAF010000803.1:0-1738 GCA_041621735.1 Pseudomonas sp. | reverse complement strand
CTTTTGCAGATAGCGCCTACTCGTGCACCGGACAATTGCCAGTTACAGGCCACAAAGGCGGCCCGATATACATCCAGCCTCCGACAACCCTCACCAGCACGAAGCCACAGTGCGAGTCGCATCGTTCAGCGTTTGCGCGCCGGTGTGGGCGATCCGAAAATCACCGCAGGGGTCGCCGCCCATGCGGTTAACTCGCGTGGCCTGCAACAGGAAGGACGTCGCAGAGGCAACGCCCTCCACCGCCAGGGTGTAGTTGGCCGTGCCCGAATCCGGCACCTGAATGGCGAATACCGCAGCCAGGTTGCCATCCGCATCCAGATACGAACCCTGCAGCGAGTATTGCCGCTCCAGTGCCTGGGCACCCGCCAGCAGCGCGGTTTTGGCCTCGGCCCGCTTGGCCCTGTTCATGTATTCCGTGTAGTTCGGGTAGGCGATGGCCGCCAGGATGCCGATCACCGCGATCACGATCATCAACTCGATCAGGGTAAAACCCTTTACCTGATTCATCGAATCTGATTCCACGACTGGCGGCCTTCGATGATGTTCAGGGTATTGGCCGCCGGCACGCAATCGTCAGTACCGGTACCGCGGCAGAGCCAGTATTTCTTACCGTCGAGCAGGTCGAAGGAGCCGGTCGGGATACCGGTGCTCGTGCCTATGCCGGAAACCGGTAATTTATTGCCACCGGCATCGACAATGCTGTCTGCCGCGTCGAACTTGCCGTCTTTGTTCATATCGAACAACACATACTGCAAACGCCCACCTGTCGCCAGATCGACCACCATAGTCCAGCCCGAGCCACCAGCCTGGCAGGGATCAGCCGCAGGAATGGCGGTTTCGAACACCAGACGATCGAGCAGAATCCGCGGAGCGAAAATTACCCGTTCGCCCTGTGCCCCCTGGACCGGGGATTGCAGATCCAGATACCAACCGCGCTTAGCCTCCCAGTTAATGCCGTCTGGATTGGTCGGCGCATCCAGGGCCCGCACCTCGCGGCCAAACGCTGCCCCTTCGAAGAGAATGGAACGCCCTTCCAGCTCCGAGCGCCCGCTGAAGGCGATCGAGGAACCTGCACTATTCGGCTTGTCCCAGATGCCGTAGAAAGTCTGCCCGCTTTTGTCACTCAGATCGCCCGCGGTGTACATACGGCCGGTGCCGAAATAGACGATCACCCCCTTCACGACACCGTCGGGATGGTAGGCAATTTCCGGTTTAACCGTGATTGGCTGACGCTTGCCCGCTGCATCCGCCGCAATATACAGCGGCTGCGGCTGTCCGCCCGACTTGAGACTGACTTGGAAATCACCGACCCCGCTACCATTGCTTTTGAGGTTGAACTTCCACAGGTTGCCACCGAGATCACCGGCGTAGATATCCTTGACATAGATATTGCCACTGGCATCTACCGCATAGACAAATGAGGGGCTGGCCAACCCCCCGGTGGCGCTACCCGCCCTGACCTTGTTTACCGCACCGCTGGCCAGGTTGACGATGAACAGCACCGAATCGTCATTGGTGCTGCCATGACCATTACCGAAGATCGCTGCCCAGCTGCCGTCCTTCATCCGCCCGATCAACGGCTCACCGAAGTTGTACCCGAGGTCGGCGTCGTCCTTGATTTCCCACAACACCTTGCTCGCGCCGAACCCGGCACCGCTGGTATCGGTCACGTCCAGCGCAAACACGCTCTTGCCACCCGCCCCAAGACTGCCCAGCAGCACAGTTTTCCAGCCGCCAT
>JBFKAF010000802.1:0-1738 GCA_041621735.1 Pseudomonas sp. | reverse complement strand
TCGCCGCGCAGTCGCTGGCGATCAGCTGCACGTCCAGGCCCAGGCGCTCGGCCTCGGCGCGCGAGCAGGCGAGGCTGTGCGGGTCGGCATCCAGGCCGATCAGCTGTGCCGGCTGGAAGGCGGTGGCGAGCAGGCCGAAGGATTTGCCCTGGCCGCAGCCGGCATCCAGCAGCACCGGCGCGCTGGGCAGCGGCGCGTCGATCAGGCGGCGCAGGTCGTCGATCGCCACGCGCAGCACATGGTGCCGCCAGACATGGCTCTGCAGAAACCAGAAACCGAACGAGGTCTCTTCGACATAGGTGGTGGAGGCGCGATTCATTGACAGTCCTTATCAAACCGCGGCACAGCGCGCGGCGGGCACCCGTCGATGGCGGGGATGGTCACTGGGCGGCCGAGCTGGTCCCGGCCAGTGGCGGTCTGGTTAATCTGTTGCTCCGTACCGCGTCGCCTGGCCGGGCTGGCCCAGGGCGCCAGCAGGAAGCAGAAGAACAGGCCGAGGCTGACCGCCAGGCCGAAGTTGGCGATTACCGGGGTCTGGCTGAGCAGCAGCAGGCCGAAGGATAGCCAGCTGGTCAGGGCCGCGAGCAGGGTGCCGAGCAGGCTGACCGCCGGGCCGCCGACGTTCTCGCGCATGAGGATCGCGTAATCGACGCCGATGGCGGTGATCAGCAGCAGGCCGAACAGGCTGAACAGAGTCAGCGGCTGGCCCAGCCAGCCGAGGCAGGCCAGTGCGGTCAGGGCCGCCAGCAGCGGCAGGCAGACCACCCGCAGGGCGCCGCGCAGGCCGAACGGCAGGCTCAGCAACAGCAGGATCGCCACGCAGGACGCCAGCTTGAGTTCGGCCGCGCTCAGTTGCGTGGCAGCGAACAGGCCGTTCAGCTCGCCCAGGCGATCGACCAGTTGCACGCCGGCGAGGCCCTCGGCCGCCGCGCGTAACGCCGGCATGTCGGCCGCACCCTGCAGGCTGATCAGCCCCGCCACGCCGCTGTCGCTGCGGCCCAGCCAGAGCGGGCGCCAAGCTTCGCCAAGCGGACCAGCGAGGGCCTGTTCGAGGCTGGCGGGCGGCGTATCCAGCAGCTGCTCAAGCTCGTTACGCAAGGCAGCTTCGGGAATGCCGGCGGCCAGCAACGGCTGCCAGTGCTGCGGCAAGGCCTGCAGGGCCTCGCGCAGTGCCAGTCGCTGGCTGGCCGGGGCGAGCAGCTGGTTGAGCGAGCGGTAGCCGCGTAGCTGGTTGCTGGCCACCGCCTGATCCAGGCGTGCGCTCAGCGCGGCCTGGCGTTGCAGCAGTTGCTGCGGGTCGGCGGCGCGCACCAGGAAGAACTGGCTGGTGGGCTGCTGTCCGGTCAGTTCGGCGATCTGTTGAGCCTCGGCGAGCAGTTGCGGCTGCTGACCCAGCCATTGGCGCAGGTCGTTTTGCGTGTGCAGTTGCAGCAAGCCGCCAGCGCAGAACAGCAGCAGTAGCCCGAGCAGTGGCCCGCTGCCGGTCTTGGCGAGCAGCGCTGTACGCCAGGCCAGCAGTTGCTGGCTGGCGCCGAGCAGCGCCGGCGCAGGGCTCAGGCGCAGGCCGCTGAGCCAGGCCGGCAACAGGCACACCGCGCAGAGGTAGGCGGCGATCAGGCCGGCGGCGGAAAAAACCGCGACCTGGGTCAGCGCCGGGAAGGGGGTGAAGGCCAGCGCCAGGTAGCCGATCAGGTTGGTCGCCAGACTCAGGCTGAGGCCGGGCAGGGTCGCCCGCAGG
>JBFKAF010000801.1:0-1739 GCA_041621735.1 Pseudomonas sp. | reverse complement strand
CTGCCAGGAGGTGATCGAGGAGGGCGACGACGTCGACCTGGGCAAGTTGCCGGTACAGACCTGCTGGCCCGGCGACGTCGCGCCGCTGATTACCTGGGGCCTTACCGTCACCAAGGGCCCGAACAAGGAGCGGCAGAACCTCGGTATCTACCGCCAGCAGGTGATCGGCCGCAACAAGCTGATCATGCGCTGGTTGAGCCACCGCGGCGGCGCCCTGGATTTTCGCGACTGGTGCGAGAAGTACCCGGACCGCCCCTACCCGGTAGCGGTGGCCCTGGGCGCCGATCCGGCGACCATTCTCGGCGCGGTCACGCCGGTGCCGGACAGCCTGTCCGAATACGCCTTTGCCGGCCTGTTGCGCGGCAACAAGACCGAGCTGGTGAAGTGCCGCGGCAGTGAGCTGCAGGTGCCGGCCAGCGCCGAGATCGTCCTGGAAGGGGTGATCCATCCCGGCGAGATGGCCGATGAGGGGCCCTACGGCGACCACACCGGCTATTACAACGAGGTTGATCGCTTCCCGGTGTTCACCGTCGAGCGCATCACCCGTCGGCAAAAACCGATTTACCACAGCACCTACACCGGCCGCCCACCGGATGAGCCGGCAATCCTCGGGGTGGCGCTGAACGAGGTGTTCGTGCCGATCCTGCAGAAGCAGTTCCCCGAGATCAGCGACTTCTACCTGCCGCCGGAAGGCTGCTCGTATCGCATGGCGGTGGTGACCATCAAGAAGCAGTACCCCGGCCATGCCAAGCGGGTGATGCTCGGGGTCTGGTCGTTTCTGCGACAGTTCATGTACACCAAGTTCGTTATCGTCACCGATGACGACGTCAACGCGCGCGACTGGAACGACGTGGTCTGGGCCATCACCACGCGCATGGACCCCAAACGCGATACGGTGCTGATCGACAATACGCCGATCGACTACCTGGATTTCGCCTCGCCCGTCTCCGGGCTAGGCTCAAAGATGGGCCTGGATGCCACGCATAAGTGGCCGGGCGAGACCAGTCGCGAATGGGGCCGCGTGATCGTCCAGGACGAAGCGGTCAAGCGCCGTGTCGATGAGCTGTGGCAAGAGTTAGGAATCGATTGATGCAAGTTACCTTACAACCCTCGGGTGCCGTGTTGGCGATGTTGCCCGGCGAGCGCATCCTCGATGCAGCGCGGCGCCAGGGTTTCGACTGCCCGCAGGCCTGTCGCAACGGTAACTGCCATATCTGTGCGGCGTTGCTGCTCGAAGGTCGCGTGCAGCAGAGCGGTGCGACTGTGACGCATGGCGAGCTGTTCACCTGCCTGGCCGAACCGCTGGAAGACTGCGTGCTGCATTGGGACGGCGTGCTGGCGCCCGGTGAGCTGCCGGTACGCGAGTTGGCGTGTCAGTTAGTCGAGTGCCTGGATGTCGGTGGCGATGTCTGGCGCGTGCGCCTGCGCGCCCCGGCCGGCAAGCCGCCGCGCTATCACGCCGGACAGTACCTGCTGTTGCAGCGCGAGGACGGCGAATACTCGGCGTTTTCCCTGGCCTCGGCGCCGCACGCCGGGCGCGAGCTGGAGCTGCATATCCTGGCGCGTGACGCGTCGTCCGTGGCCCTGCTCGACTTCCTTCGTCGCCAAGGCTTCGCGCGCGTGCAGCTGCCGTTCGGCGATACGCACCTGGCTGAATTGCCGGACGGTCCGCTGGTTCTGATCGCCGCCGGGACCGGCATGGCGCAGATGAACAGCCTGATCGAGCATTGCCGGGTTAG
>JBFKAF010000800.1:0-1742 GCA_041621735.1 Pseudomonas sp. | reverse complement strand
GAGCCTGACGCACAAGCCGAAGATGACCTATTCGATCAAGTTCGTGCGTCGCTCCGAGTCACGCCTGAGCTGATGTCAGCGGGCGGGCTCAACGCTCGCCCGCGATTTATCCGGGTTAGTGCTGCCCAGGCGGTACTGGTTGTTGCCGCTGCGCTTGGCCTCGTACATCGCCAGGTCGGCAACATGAATGAGCGTGTCCAGGCTCGACGCATGGTCCGGGAACATCGCAACGCCCAGGCTGCTGCCTATGCGCAGTTGGCTGCTGCCGAGACTGACCGGCGCTGCCAGCCCTGCGAAGAGCTTCTCGCAGATGCCCTGTGCCTCATCCTGCAGGCTCATGCTTTGACTCAGCCCTTCGAGAATCACTACAAACTCGTCGCCACCGATCCGCGCCACTGTGTCGGACTCGCGCAAGGCCTGCTTCAACCGCGTGGCGGTGGTAACCAGTACCCGGTCGCCGGCAGCATGCCCGTGTTGATCGTTGATCGCCTTGAACCCGTTGAGGTCGACGAACACCAGGGCCACCCGGGTTGCACTGTCCCGCGCGCGTTCAAGCGCCTTGCTCAAACGCTCCTCGAGCATCAGGCGGTTGGGTAACCCGGTCAGCGGGTCGCGATGGGCCAGCTTTCGCAGCTGCTTGGCCGAGGCCTTTTCCTCGGTGATGTCGCGGACCACCCCCATCATCTTGATCACCTGACCCTGCGTGTCCTTGACCACGTTGCCGGTCTCGCGCAGCCAGTGAGTGCTGCCGTCGGGCCAGACCACCCGGTATTCCTCGTCATGGTTCTCGCCGGTCTCGATGCAACGCAACTCACCTGCCCGTACCCGCGCCTGGTCATCCGGGTGCACGCTGGCGCAGAACAGTTTATAGCTGGGCGTCACCTCGCCGACCTTGTAGCCGAACATGCCGTAGATGGCCTCCGACCAATACAGTCGGTCGGTATCGACATCCCAATCCCAGGTGCCGATACGCGCGAAATACTGACTGCGCATGAAGCGCTCGGCATCCTCGGGCGAGCTGTCGTATTCGGCCTCGGGGTGGATCAGCACGATGGCGTCTGCACTGCCAGCAGCGGGCAGGAGGGTGATCTCGACAGGCTGATGTTTACCCTGCGCGCCGATGGCCCGGGTGTGCTGGCGACGTGAGTGCGCGGCGGCTTGGTCGAGGTGCGGTAGCCAATCGCCAAGCCGCGCGCCAACCAGGGTTGCACCGGTATCGCCGAGTAACCGGGCGGCTACGGCGTTGTGCCGACGGATGCGACCATCGGCGCCGATCAGAATCACTCCATCCGGCAAGCGCTCCAGCAGCGCCCGGTACTCGCCCAGTTGCTGCTGCGCGCTGCGCTCACGGCGCATCAGCACTGCCAGGAGCGCAAGGAGCAGTAGGGTTGCACAGAGGCCGAGCCAGATCGTGGTCATAGCATACTGGGTGAAGTTAATCCGGAGAGCCCGAGTAGAGATGGGCAGTTGCGGGCATTATGCATGGCCCTGCCCGTTGAGGGGATATTCACGCAAACGGCGGCGCGCATCGGGCACAACAAAGCCACCTTAGCCTTGGCCAACAAACTGCTGCGGATCTGCTGGGCGGTCTGGTGCCATGCGAGGCGTTTCAGCGGCAACTGGCACAGCACAGCGCCCGCGTAGCGGGCAGGGTAATCAGCAAGCAGTTTTCATCTGGTTGCGGTGAGCAGCAGCACTGTCGGAACAGGCGAGTCCTGCAGCGGAGCAAGGCCGATAACAAT
>JBFKAF010000799.1:0-1744 GCA_041621735.1 Pseudomonas sp. | reverse complement strand
GTGTTCGCACCTGCCGCCAACTCATCCGCCAGGGCGCGCTGTCTCCATTCGCGCGGCTACAGGCGATTAACTCGCAGATAAGCCCTTCGTCGACTCCGGCAAATTAGTCGTAATTGCAGGGTTGTCGGACAGCTTTGTTAGCGCTACCATCCGGCAAAACAAAAATGGCGCAGACCTGATAGCGCCTTGGAGAATCGATGAGTACTCGCCTTTCTGCCCATGCTGTTGTGCCCGCTGACCGCGCCCTGGTGGTGATGGGTGTCAGCGGTTCCGGCAAGAGCGACATCAGCCAGGCCGTGGCCGGCAAACTCGGCTGGCGGCATATCGAGGCCGACCAATTCCATCCCCGCGAAAACGTCGAACGCATGCGCGCCGGCATCCCGCTGAGCGACGACGACCGGGTGTACTGGCTGGATGCACTGATCAGCGAGATGCAGGCCGCTCAGGTTGCCGGCGAAGGCTTCGTGCTGGCTTGCTCGGCGCTCAAGCGCAGCTACCGCGAACAGTTACGCCATGCCGTGCCGGGCCTGCAGTTCGCCCACCTGCATATCGATCACGCCACCGCCTTGCAGCGCGTCGGCGCGCGTCCCGGACATTTCATGCCGACCTCGTTGGTCGACAGCCAGTTCGCCACCCTCGAAGCCCCGGCTGGCGAGTGCGGCGTGCTGACCGTAGACGCCGCACAGAGCCGCGCCGCAGTGGTCGAGCAAGTCTGTGTCTGGGTACTTGGCAATGCCGAGGAGGTTGAGATCGCCGAGCAGGTGGATCTTTCTGCGCAGTCATTTGATAGCGCTAACAAGGTGGGCGGCGCACACCTCACTGGCGAGCCGATTTACGGCGGCAGTCTGGCGCGCGGGTTCGACCGCCTGACCGACAACCTGATGGCGCTGTTGATGGGTTTCATGGTGCTGGTGGTGTTCGGCAACGTGGTGCTGCGCTACGCCTTCGACTCCGGCTGGGCCGGCGCCGAGGAGTTGTCGCGCTTGGCTTTCGTCTGGCTGGTGTTCGTCGGCGTGGCCTCGAGCATGCGCCGTGGAGAACTGATGCAGTTTTCGCTGATCCGCGACCGCTTTCCGCAGGCCGTGCGATTGCTGGTCGACTCCGCCAGTTGGTTGCTGGTGGCGGCTGCCAGCGGACTGTCTACCTGGGGCGCCTGGCAGCAGGTGCAATTCGGCTGGCACAACTCCAGCCCGGTGGTCGGCTACCCGCTGGCCCTGGCGATGGTGCCGGTGCTGGCCTGCATGGCGGTGCTGGTGCTGCTGGCATTGCTGCAGCTGGTCAAGGTCTGGCGCCGGCCACAGGCGCAGGCTACTGCGCTGGCCAATGTCACCGTCGATTGAGCCGCCGCATGCGTTGCGCACCTTCCAAAAACAATACCGGGCACCGCCCACCGAGGACCCGCTGATGACTGTCGCCGTATTCCTTTCTTCCCTGCTGGGTTTCATGGCCTTCGGCATGCCGATCGCCTTCGCCCTGATCCTCACTGGCGCGGCGCTGATGTGGTACCTAGAGTTCTGGGACGTACAGCTGCTGGCGCAGAACCTGCTGGCCGGTGCCGACAGCTTTCCGCTGTTGGCCGTGCCGTTCTTCATCCTCGCTGGCGAGCTGATGAACGCCGGCGGTATCTCCAAACGCATCATCACCATGGCCCAGGCCTTTGTCGGGCATAAACGCGGTGGCCTTGGCTTCGTCGCCATTGCCGCGGCGGTGCTGCTGGCCAGTATGTCCGGCTCGGCCCTGGCTG
>JBFKAF010000798.1:0-1746 GCA_041621735.1 Pseudomonas sp. | reverse complement strand
GCCGTGGCCAAAAATGTGAGCTCGCGACAGAAGGCTTGAGCTGGCCTGGCTATTAAGCCGGCATTTTGATTGCCCACGACCTACAGGCAAGGCGACAGCCATCCTAGATGCTCAGCAGCGCACGCCAATTCAGCTGGTACGCAAGGTGCGGTACGCAGCCGGTACGCACGGAAACCGAGCATACCGGTATCCATGCTGGAGGTATCCACGGCGGTTACCACCAAAAGCGTTCATTCTGGGGCGGGGCTCTGCGCCAAGTCGCCCCCCTCCCCCACGCACCATTCAGCGAGTACGCAAGGTGAGGTACGCAGCCAGGTACGCATGGAATGCTCGGCGACAGGCCGATTGCTGGCGCTGGAGACTCAATGGACGAACGGGTTAACAAGCCGATGGTTAACAGCTCAGTTAACACCCCTACATGCATGTGAGCAGCTATCCCATTACCCGCCGCTGATCAGCCCAAACCATGCCCGCCATAAAGAAAACGGTACACACCTCTACTCAATGGACTGAACACCCCTCCGTGCCTAGTTCATGCTGAGCATTACCACTCGGCCAACTCACTGCACGAAACGTAGATGATGGAAACCACCGAAAGGCGGCAGAGAACCACAGGGAAAGCTCTCCAGAATTTAACCAAAACAGAGGTCAGCAGCCGGCACCGTGTATGCCAGGCTGTATGCCAATAAAATTGTAATTACGGAAAACTTTTTAAATACAGAGCTTTACATAACAGGTTAGAGGCTCGCCTGGGCCATATAAAACGAGGCCTTAGGTGAAAACCTGGGGCCTTTTTTTGGCTTCGGCAAAAGTGCGCCCCGCACCATTGCAGTCGTCCAGCTCGATCTTTAGGGCCTTTGGTGAAGCCGGCCCAGCCCTAGCCTGCGCCACAGCCTCACTCCCCGCGCTACGCTCCTTCGTCACCCCACCAACTGCTGCGCGCTCAACACTCCGGTCAGCTCACCTACTCTTCTACCCAAGAGGGTTTACGCTGAATGAGGGTAATACGCCTTGGCACGTCCAACTCGTGGAGACCAGCATGGACAGGAAGAGAAAACTCGACACCTATCAACGCTTCAAGCAGCAGCATCCGGATTACTTTGACGCCGTGGAGTCGCTGGGTGCGGTGGTGCGCCATGCCGGCCCGCTGGACGAGCAGGCCGTGCAACTGGTGCAGCTCGCCGCCGCTGCGGCGATTCGCTCGGAGGGCGCGGTGCATAGCCATGTCAGACGGGCCCTGGATGCCGGGGCGAGCGAGGAGCAGATCCATCACTGCCTGATCGCACTGACCAGCACCATCGGCTTTCCCACCGTGGTGGCCGCGCTGAGCTGGGCGGGCGACGTGCTGGGGCGCGACGATACGCCGGCCGCCGACTAACTGACCGAATAGAGCATCAGCGAGACGCAGTGGCCAAGCGCAATGCCTGGCCTTTGCAGCGGCTTAACTGCGGGCTGGCCCTGCCCCTTGCGACTGGCCGGGGCTCATTTCAGGCCCAGGCGCTTGGCCAGCCGGCTCAGGTTGGCGCGGTCGATGCCCAGTTCGCGCGCGGTGTCGGCCCACTTGTGCTGGTGGCGCGCCAGGACTTCGCCGATCAGCTGTTTCTGGTAAGCATCCAGGGCCTCACGTAGGGGCATGCCGGCCACCGCGTCCGGCACTTGCAGGGGCGCCGGCTCGGCACTGGCCGGGCTGACGACATTACCCGGCAAGTCCAGGGTCTGGCTGTCGATGCTGAGGATGCGCGGGCG
>JBFKAF010000797.1:0-1750 GCA_041621735.1 Pseudomonas sp. | reverse complement strand
GCGCAAGCGTTGACTCACCCAAGGTCGCCAAGCACTCGGCAGCGCGACCGCATCGCCTCAGGCGATGGAGTGCATATTTCGAACTACCCACGCGGGGATTCACTCCCCATGGGGTGCGTACCCCCTGTATTCAACGCGGAGGTACCACCATGAACACACAGCTCACGCTGATTGAAACCACGGACTTCAAAGCGGCTCGTATCGCCCAGGAAAACCGGGTGATCGAAAAAGCCTTGCAGATCCTCGACCAACGGATTTTCACCCGAGGCCCCGAATTAACGTCACCCAGCTTGGTAGCCGACTACCTGAAACTGCAGCTTGCGCAGCAGGATCATGAGGTATTCGGCGTGGTTTTCCTCGATGCCAAGCACCGGGTGCTGCAATTCGAGGTGCTGTTCCACGGCAGCATCGATGGTGCCAGCGTCTACCCCAGGCAAGTGGTCAAACGTGCCCTGGCCCACAACGCCGCGGCCGTCATCCTCACCCACAACCATCCCTCAGGCTGCCCTCAACCCAGCCAGGCGGATCGAACCTTGACTGCACGGCTGAAGGAAACGCTAGCCCTGGTCGAAGTGCGTGTCCTGGACCATTTGATTGTTGGCGAAGGCCGTCCTCTGTCCCTGGCCGAATACGGCTGGATCTAGCTCACACCGGCGCCTTTGGGCGCCTTTTTCTCACTTACGCAACATCAGTTACTCCACCCACCCTCGCGGGGATTCACTCCCCGTCCGGGCGACGTGCGTCTCCGTTTTTCCTCTGGAGATTCACCATGTCGAAACTGTACGGCGCAACTGCGCTTACCCCTGCGGCTGCACGGATTCTGTCCATGCCGGTGGTATTCACCCCCGAGGCATGGCAGCAAGCTGTGAACCTGGAGTCGGCTGACGAACTAGCCGACATCGAAGACCGCCTCTGCTCCACTCTGGCTGCAGCCTACAAAGCTGTATTCGCCGTACCCTCGGATGACGTTGTCGACTTCGGTCTTCACCGCCTACCGCCCGATGGCAACCCTCACCAACCGCTCTGGCTGGATCTGCAAGCGAGTCATCAGGACGGCATGGGCTCAACCGCCCAGTTGCTGATCTCGCTCAAACCCAACCCTGTGCAACTGGCGGCTTGACGGGATGCGCCTGGTTCATCAGGCGCTCCTCCAACCACTCAGAGCCCTGGCCTCACACCAGGGCTTCGCTTTTCTCGTAACTGTCCGCTGAGGCCTCGCCCCTCACGGGCTGGCCTCCGCTCTATGAGGAGGACGTCAATGATCCACATCGATGGCCAGTTGGCCATTCGCACCATCACCGGCCGGAACGGCAAGTTCAACGTCGGACGCTTGGCAACCTCTATCGGGGAGTTCGTCATCAAGGACGCCCTCCTTGATCAGTACTCCGAAGGGAAGTACCGCGGCAATTTCGCAATTTCGGAAATTCGCCCGTCGTACTACTCCACTGGTGGTCGCCTCGTGGTCGAGATCCGCGCGAAAGTCGACAGCATGACGCTGGAGGACGTCGACAACCTCACGGCCGAGGATGCCGCGCAGCTATCACCCAGCGAACCCGATCCCCTGGACGAGGAGCCAGTCAGGCCTTCGGCCCCAGAGGCTCCTCGCGAAACCAGGAATCCCACGCCCACGCGGGCCGCCCAGATGCCGGCAGACGATGCGCCTTTCGGTATGGACAGTTCCAGCTCGAGCACGAAGCACTCCCAGCCAAACGAAGACGCCGAGCTATTCGGCACCATCTGGCCGTTGGGC
>JBFKAF010000796.1:0-1756 GCA_041621735.1 Pseudomonas sp. | reverse complement strand
CGTTAACGCCGACTATCCGCAATAACCCGCCGTGCCGTAGGCTGGGCCAGCCGCGAGCGCGCTGGCCCGCTAAAACAGCCGACTCTGCCGCTGCGTAGCCCCGCGCGGACTGCGCGAGAGACGACGCCGAGCATGCGCCAGCGTCAGCGTCAGCGCTATCCGCGAAACGTTTTTAGTGCGCCACACACGCGAGGACAGCCCATGCCGCCACCCACCAGCCTGTCTCAGCGCCCGGCCTGCGCCGCCGATCTGCCGAGCCTGGTCGCATTCCCGCAGAACGCCCAGGAGCTGTTCTTCTGCTTCCCCAGGGCCCACTGGCCGCTGAGCGTCGAGCAACTGGCCAAGGCCATGGCCGAGCGAGACGACAGCAGCGTGATCCTGCTCGACGGCCGAGTCGCCGGTTTCGCCAATTTCTATCAGGTCGTCCAAGGCCAATACTGCGCCCTGGGCAACCTGATGATCGCCCCCTGGGCACGCGGCCAGGGCGTCGCCCGGTACCTGGTGGGCGTCATGGAACAACTGGCGCGGCAACGGCATGCCGCCGCACGCATGCGGGTCTCCTGCTTCAACCACAACACCGCCGGCCTGCTGCTCTACCCCAAACTGGGTTACCGCCTCAGTGGCCTGGTCGAGCGTCAGGACCCGCAAGGCGCACGCGTGGCGTTGCTGCAATTCGACAAAACCTTGTAGCTCGGCAAACAGGGCCGCCAGTCCTGACAGTGCAGACAGCTTTTGCGGCATACTTGCGCGCCCGCCCTGCTGGAGATGCCCATGCCCGCCCCGATCTGGTGGTTATTCGCCTTGCCCTTTGTCGCGGGCGCCTGCCTGCCGTTGCAAGCGGGGATCAACGGCCAGTTGGCCAGACACGTGTCCAGCACCCTCAGCGCCGCCTTGATCTCCTTTTTGGTCGGCAGCCTGGCGCTGCTGGTGATGGTTCTGGTGCAGCGCGAGGCCCCCAGCCTCAGCGCGCTCAAGGGGCTGACCTGGTGGCATTGGAGCGGCGGCCTGCTCGGCGCCTTCTTCATCTTCATCGCCGCCTTCGCCGGGCCGCGCATCGGCGCCCTGTTGCTGATGGCGCTGGTGCTCGCCGGCCAGCTGAGCATGGCCCTGACCCTCGACCACTTCGGCTGGGCCGGCTTTCGCGAGGCGCCGATCAGCCCCGGCAAGCTGGCTGGCTTGCTGTTGATCGTCGCCGGCATCTGGCTGATCCGGCGCGGCTGAAGCTCTTGCACGGGCATGCCCCAGACCCGGCTGGAGCGGCCAAGCCGAGTGCGCTCCAGGCCCCGCTGTGTTAGTTTGTGCGCCCTTTTTTGCGTGTGCGAACCGGCCTGTAATCGCCGCACTCGTGCTGCAATCGCGCGCGCGCCCTCTCGCTCACCTGACATTCGCCCCTGCCGCCGCGTACTCGATGCGCCAGCGGATCAACGCCATCGGGAACACGCCATGCTGCACAGCCTGAAAAACACCTGGTTCTTCAACATCCGCGGCGACGTGCTCGCCGGTCTGGTGGTCGCCCTGGCGTTGATCCCGGAAGCCATCGCCTTCTCGATCATCGCCGGGGTCGACCCCAAGGTCGGCCTCTACGCCTCCTTCTGCATCGCCGTGGTGATCGCCTTCGTCGGCGGCCGTCCGGGCATGATCTCCGCCGCCACCGGGGCCATGGCCCTGGTCATGGTGACCCTGGTCAAGGAGCACGGCCTGCAGTACCTGCTGGCCGCCACCCTGCTCACCGGGGTGCTGCAGATCGGCGCCGGCT
>JBFKAF010000795.1:0-1758 GCA_041621735.1 Pseudomonas sp. | reverse complement strand
TGCTCACCGCCGCGGGCGCTGCCCACGTCAATGCCGGCGGCACCCTGCCGGCCGTTGACCTCACCGTCACCGACACCGGCGCCCTCACCGGCACCGACAGCGATACCCCGGCCGTTACTCTGGTCAACGACGCACCGACCGGCACCGATGACGTAATCACCCTCAACGAGGACACCAGCTACAGCTTCAGCGCGGATGACTTCGGTTTTTCCGATGCCGACATCGGTGATAGCCTGCAGGCCGTACGCATCGACAGCCTGCCTAGTGCAGGCTCGCTGCAACTGAACGGCACCACGGTGATCACTGGCCAAGTTATTAACCTGGCCGACCTCGATAATCTGACGTTCACGCCTGCCCATGACGCCAGTGGCGACAGTTACACCAACCTGAGCTTCTCGGTGAGCGATCAGTCCGGTCAGTTCTCTACCACACCCAATACGCTCACCTTCGACGTGACCCCAGTGGCCGATGCACCCATCGTCACCATCGAAATTGCTGCAGCCAACATCAGCACCACAACCATCAACGCCGCCAACGTGACGGCTAGCGGACAAGGATTCACCGTCCAAGCCTTCAATCCCGATGGCACTGCGGGGGTTATTTCCAGCAATAGCAGCCCCATTGGTTTCGGGGTCGTCGGCGCGGCCTCCGGTGCCGATAATGAACTTGGCTACTCCAACGGCCTGTCGGAGCGCCTCACGGTGACGTTCGATTCACCGGTTGCGAGCGCAACCGTTAGTTTCGCCTGGCTGCATACAGGTGAAAGAGCGACCTACAGCCTGTTCGACAGCGCCGGCAACCTGATTGGCAGCAACACACTCGCTGGGATCACCGACGCCGTCGATCCGGCTATCACCCTGACCAGCAGCACCGGCGCCGCGATCAGCCGCATCGAGTTCAGCGCGCCGGGGGCTGGGGACGACTACCTGATCAACTCGATCGAGTTCGCAACCAGCACCAGCTATCCGCTGACCATCACGGCTACACCGACAGACATCGACTACTCCGAGTCCATTGCCAGCATCACGGTCGCGGTCCCAGCCGGCGCCACCCTATCGGCCGGCTCGGCCAACGGCGATGGCACCTGGACGCTGCCCCTGACCAGCTCGGGCAGCTATTCCGTGGTGGTGGATCCGACCACCCAAGCGGTGAGCATCAGCGGTCTGAGCATGACGCTCCCAGGCAACCCGGTTGGCAGCCTGAGCGTGACCGTGACAGCTACGGCACAGGACGGTGCAGATACCGAATCAAATGCCGCCACTATCACCATTGGCGACGCTACCGCGCCCGAAACCGGCGATGTATCGGTGGTCGCCAATGAGGACTCCGGCCCCATTACCATCACCCTGAATGCGACCGATGCCGCCAGCAGCATTGCCAACTTCACCATCACCAGCCTGCCGACGAACGGCACGCTGATATACAACAGCCAGGCGGTCCAGATTGGCCAGGCCATTCCCGCAGTCGACAATCAGGCCAGATTGAGCTTCACACCGAACACCGACTGGAATGGCAGTACCGACTTCCAATACCTCTCGAGTGATGTCGCCGGCAACGTGGATCAAACGCCTGCGACGGTTTCCATCCTAATCAACCCGGTTAACGATGCGCCGGTCAATCAGCTGCCGGCGAGCTATGTCACCAATGAGGACACGGCGATCAAGCTGAGTGGACTGTCGGTGAGCGATGTGGACGCCGCTTCGGGCCTGATCACCGTCACCCTGGCAGTTGCCCGCGGCAGCCTGAGTGCTGCAGCAG
>JBFKAF010000794.1:0-1761 GCA_041621735.1 Pseudomonas sp. | reverse complement strand
CCCCTGCTGGGCTGGAGCGACGCGCGCTGGGAGCAGGAAGAACGCGACTACCTGGCACTCTGGCGCAGCTGTTACAGCCTGCCGCAGGGCTGAGGGCTCCGTGCGAAATCAATCAGAAAGGACTGCGTCTTGAGCGAGAAAAGCTACCTGCTGGCCATCGACAACGGCACCCAGAGCGTGCGGGCACTGTTGTTCGACCTGGACGGCAACCTGGTCGGCAAGGGCAAGGTCGAGTTGCAGGCCTACTACTCCAAACAGCCGGGCTGGGCCGAGCAGGACCCCGAGTATTACTGGGCCAGTCTTGGCGAGGCGTGCAAGCGCTTGTGGGCCCAGGTGGACATCGACCGAAGCCTGATCAAGGGCGTGTCGTTGACCACCCAGCGCGGCACCCTGATCAACGTCGACGCCCAGGGTAAGCCGCTGCGGCCGGCGATTCTCTGGCTGGATCAACGCCAGGCCGAGGTCCAGGGCAAGATCAAGGGGCCCTGGGGCTGGCTGTTCAAGCTGATCGGCGAGGAGGCGACGGTGGACTTCTTCCGCGCCCAGGCCGAGGCCAACTGGATCGCCCAGCAGCAGCCGGAAATCTGGGCAAAGACCGACAAACTGCTACTGCTCTCGGGCTTTCTCAGCCATCGCCTGTGCGGTCGTTTCGTCGACTCGGTGGCCTGTTGCGTGGCCTACCTGCCGTTCGACTACAAACGCCTGCAGTGGGCCGCGCCGCGCGACTGGAAGTGGCAGTCGATGCCGGTGCGCCGCGAGCAGTTGCCGGAGCTGTACAAGCCGGGTGAGCGGCTCGGCAGCATCTCGCCCGCCGCCAGCCTGCACACCGGGATTCCCGAAGGCTTGCCGCTGATCGCCGCCGGTGCCGACAAGGCCTGTGAGGTACTCGGCGCGGGGGGGGTGGAGCCGCAGACGGCGTGCTTGTCCTACGGCACCACCGCGACCATCAACACCACGCGGCACAAGTACCTGGAGACCGTGCCGCTGATTCCGCCTTACCCGGCGGCGATTCCCGATCACTACAATACCGAGGTGATGATCTACCGCGGCTTCTGGATGGTCAGCTGGTTCAAGCAGCAATTCGGCCTGCGCGAGATGCAGCGTGCCGAGGAGTTGGGTGTCGAGCCCGAGGTGCTGTTCGATGAGCTGGTCAATGCCGTGCCGCCCGGCTCCATGGGTCTGATGCTGCAGCCGTACTGGTCGCCGGGGATTCGCGAGCCGGGTCTGGAGGCCAAGGGCTCGATCATCGGTTTCGGCGACGTGCACACCCGCGCGCATCTCTACCGGGCGATCCTCGAGGGCCTGGCCTATGCCCTACGGCAGGGCAAGGAGAAGATCGAGAAGCGCTCGGGCACGCGGATCACCCGGCTGCGGGTGTCCGGGGGCGGCTCGCAGAGCGATGCGGCGATGCAGCTCACCGCCGATATCTTCGGCCTGCCGGCCGAGCGTCCGCACGTCTATGAGACCTCAGGCCTGGGCGCGGCCATCGACTGCGCGGTGGGCCTCGGCCTGCACCGCGATTTCCCCAGCGCGATCGCGGCCATGACCCGCGTCGGCCAGGTGTTCCAGCCCAACCCGCAGGCGCAACGCGTCTATCAGCAGCTGTACGCCGAGGTCTATCTGGGCATGTACCGGCAGCTCAAGCCGCTGTACCAGAAAATTCGCCAGATTACCGGCTATCCGGCCTGAGATCCGGCCTGCTTGCTTTCACGCGACTTCGACCAGGATGATTTCGCTGTCCTCGAGGGCGCTGACGGCTAT
>JBFKAF010000793.1:0-1761 GCA_041621735.1 Pseudomonas sp. | reverse complement strand
TAGCCCGTGATTTGGGGCAAAGCGGTTTACCGCCCGTGCCCGTCAAGGAAGTCGAGCCATGAGTCAGTTATATGTATTTCTGCCCCCTGCGGCCTGCGCCGGTGCCCTCGCGGATATGCCGGTACAGTGCGTACAGGATGAAGGCAGTCAGTGTTTGCCATTTGCCGAGGCGATGGCTGATGTAAGGGGGGCCTGGACCCTGGTATTGCCTGTAGAGGCGGTGACGGCCTGTGCGGTGGAGCTGCCAACGCAGAAGGCGAGGTGGTTGCGTCAGGCACTACCGTTCGCGGTGGAAGAGCTGCTGGCCGAGGATGTCGAACAGTTGCATCTGGCATTGGGCGAACGCTTGCCAGATGGGCGTCATCGGGTATTCGCCATGCGCAGCGAGTGGCTGGCCGGTTGGTTGGCCCTGTGTCCGACACCGCCACAGACCATTGCGCTGGATGCCGACTTGTTGCCTCGGGGCGGTAGCCAGCTGTTGTGGTTGGACTCGCGCTGGTTGCTCGGTGGTGCGGCGGTGGCGCGTCTAGCTCTGGGTGAGGAGGACTGGCCGAGCCTGGCCGGCGTTTGCCCGCCACCGCATGTCGCCTACAGTCCGGCACAGCAGGCCGCGCCGGAGCCGGTGGGCGAGTTCGTGACGGTCGCCGATCCCTATCGCTGGCTGGCGCAGCAGGCCGTTATCAATAATCTGGCGCAGGGCGTCTTCGCCTCGCGTCAAACCAATGGTTACTGGCAACGCTGGCGGCCGTTGTTGGGATTAGTCGGATTGTGGCTGGTGCTGCAGTGGGGCTTCAATCTGGCTCAGGGCTGGTATTTTCAGCGCCAGGCCGATACCTACGCAGAGGCCAGCACGGCTCTCTATCAGGAGCTGTTTCCGGATGACCGCAAACTGGTCAACCTGCGTGCCCAATTAGATCAACACCTGGCGGCCAGCGGTGCCGGTGGCCAGAGCCGTCTGCTCGGGATGCTCGCTCAGGTGAGTCAGGCGATGGTGGCGGAGGGCGCGCCGGTGCAGGTGGAGCAACTGGATTTCAGCGACATCCGTGGCGACTTGTCGCTGCAGGTGCAGGCGCCGGGTTTTAGCGAGTTGGAGCGGTTGCGCGAGCGCCTGCAGGAGGCAGGATTGGCGGTGCAGTTGGGCTCGGCCAGTCGTGAGGCGACTGGCGTGAGCGCGCGCTTAGTGATCGGGGGTGGTGCATGAGCAGTCTGAGCGAGCCGGGGCATTCGTTCACGGCGCAGCTGCAGAGTTCTGTCTTGTTGCAGCGCTGGCGCGGCTTGGCGATGCGCGAGCGGTTGGCCCTGGGGCTGTTGGCGGTGTTTTTGCTGCTGGTCGTGCTTTATCTGTCGCTCTGGCGGCCGGCTCAGCAAGGGGTGGCGGCGGCCCGTAGCGCCTTCGAGCAGCAGCGTGCCTTGTATACCTATATGCAGGCGCAGGCACCCTTGGCTCGCAGCCTGGCGGCTAAACCGCAGATCAGCCTCGATCCTGCGCGTTTGCAGGGCATGGTCACCGCCAGCGCCGCCGAGCAAGGGTTGACCATCGAGCGGCTGGACAGCGACAGCGATGGCTCGTTGCAGGTCAGCGTGCAATCGGCGCCCTTCGCGCAGTTGTTACGTTGGTTCGCCGTGCTCGAGCAGCAGGGTGTGCAGATTGTCGAAGCCGGCTTGGATCGCGCTGAGGAGAATCGGGTGGCGGCACGCTTGAGTTTGCGTGTGGGGCTTTAATCGGGTGTCTCGGGTGCTGGACGAGTCTGGAGATGCTCT
>JBFKAF010000792.1:0-1764 GCA_041621735.1 Pseudomonas sp. | reverse complement strand
GGCTGTTGCCCTTCGAGGATGCAGCTGTCCAGGCTGGCCAGCAGGATGTCTTCGACCAGCGCCTCGACCCGGCCCATGTCGCGGTACAACAAGCCCAGCTCGGTCAGCCCCGGCAGCTTGCCACGCAGGTACTTGGCCGGCTCGGCCAGTTGCTGCAACAGCAACCGCTGCAGGGCGCGGCGGTGCTGGTATTCGGCTTCGGCCTGGGTCGAGAAACGCTCCTCCTTGACCGTACCCGCCTCCTCTACCAACGCCGGGTAGACGGTCATCGACAGGCCGGCGATCTTCTGCTGGGTCTTTTCCGCCACCTCGGCGAAGGCCTTGGCCTCCACCGTTTTCGGTGTTTTATCGGTTTTTGGAATCGCCAGCGCAGCCTGACTGGCCTCGGCGAAGCGTGCGGTCAGTTCGGCCAGGTCACGCCCTTCACCGAGAAATTTACCCTGGGCGTCGACCACTTCCAGGTTCATCTTCAAGTGGCTTTCCAGCTGCGTCTCGGCCTCGACCCAGGCCTCGTCGGGCACGCGGGCGCCGGTCATGCGCGTCAGCTCGCGGCCCAGGGCCTCGGGCAGGCTGCCCTGACCCAGGCTCAACTTGCTCAGTGCGGCGCCGACGAAATCCGGCACCGGGACGAAGTTCTTGCGCAGCGCCTTGGGCAAGTTGCGCACCAGGGCCACACACTTGGCCTCCAGCAAACCCGGCACCAGCCATTGCAAGCGCTCGCCCGGCAGTTGCGGCAGCAGCGGCGCCGGCACCCGCAGGGTGACGCCGTCACGCGGGTGATTGGGCTCGAAGTGGTAACTCAGCGGCAGGGTCAGCTCGCCCAGGTGCAGGGTGTCCGGGTAGTGGGTGGCGGTGACTTCGTGGGCATCGCGCGCCAGCACATCTTCCTCGCGCATGACCAGCAGCTGCGGATTCTTCACGCTCTCGATTTTGTACCAGCTGTCGAAGGTCGCAGCCTGATGGATCTCCGTCGGCAGGCGCGCCTCGTAATAGCCGAACAGGGTTTCCTCGTCGGCGAGGATGTCGCGCCGGCGCGCCTTGGCTTCCAGCTCATCGAGTTGTTCGAGTAGCTGGCGGTTGGCGCTCAGGCACTTGGCGCGGCTGTTGATCTCGCCACGCACCAGGCCCTCGCGGATAAACAGCTCGCGCGCCACCGGCGGATCGATAGGCCCGTAATGCACCGGCCGGCGGCCGACCACTATCAGGCCGTAGAGGGTGATCTGCTCGTAGGCCACGACCTGGCCGCGCTTCTTCTCCCAGTGCGGTTCGAAGTGGTTTTTCTTGATCAGGTGCCCGGCCAGCGGCTCGATCCAGTCCGGCTCGATCTTCGCCACCATGCGCGCGAACAGCTTGGTGGTCTCGACCAGCTCGGCGGTCATGATCCAGCTGGGCTTCTTCCTACCCAACCCGGAGGATGGATGCACCCAGAAGCGCCGCTGACGGGCGCCGAGGTAGTCGCCTTCTTCGGCCTTCTGACCGATCTGGCTGAGTAGCCCGGAAAGGATCGCCTTGTGCACCTTGGCGTAGTCGATGCTGCGGGCCTTTTCGTCCGACTGGGAGTTTTGCTCTTTGTGGGAGCGGCCTTGGCCGCGATCGATGGGGCGCGGTGCAGCAGCATCGCGGCCAAGGCCGCTCCCACCCTGTCTCTGACTGGCTTGCGCCAGATTCAGCTCACGGGCGATCAACACCAGCTGGCGGTGGGCGTCGCGCCACTCGCGCAGGCGCAGGTAATTGAGGAAGTTCTTCCGGCACCAGCTACGCAGC
>JBFKAF010000791.1:0-1772 GCA_041621735.1 Pseudomonas sp. | reverse complement strand
TCTGCAACCCATCATCGTTGATGGTGTGGCCTACGCACACTTTAGTGTGCTTAACGCCAACGGCGATGTAATGGCTAGCAAATTCGGGCAGGCCAACGCGCGAACACAGCTTAATCGCGAGATGCGCACCATCGTCACCGGCCACAAACAGGGATTGGACATTGCCAATCGGCCCGCCCACGGCAAGCTGCTTTGGTCGATCATCGCCGGGTCCGCGTATCTCCACGACGAAGCGTATCTCACGCCGCAGGGGAACCATTACTGGCGCGGCGTGGTGATGCTGAACGATGTACGCGACGGCGAATTTGAGCCGATGCCGTTGACGTTGGCCTACCTGTGCCGGCGGTATGAGGGCGTGGAACTGGCTGAGTTTATGGAGAGCCAGAATAAAACAGGGTCTGGTTATTCTACAGAATAGGTTCCGGTATGAAGTTGTGGGCGTTCAAACACTGGCAGATTAAAGCCTGGCAGGTGCAATCATCGGCCGTGAAAGGCGGCGCGTTGCTGGTGGCGTTGATGCTGGCCGGATGCGCCAGCCTGCAATACGCCGGCACGGCATCGTATTCGGTCAAGCCGTTCGAGGTTGCCGGGCAGCCGGTGTGCTGCGAGGTGAGCATCTTCAACGGCAAGGAAATTGCCAGCTTAGACGCGGTGATCAAAAAGTCCGGCGCCGATTACGAAGTTGTCCTGAGCCAACGCGGCATTAAAGCATTTGAGGGGCAAGCGATCTCTGCGCAGGCGATGGAAGCCTCCATCAATGCAGCGGTTAAGGCGGCGCTGATTGCTGCCAATCCGATCAGCTCCGTTGCCCCGGTGTTGCCGTGATGGACGCCAAAGAGCTTGATCAATTTCTGGCGGAGACGGCCTGGGATCGCGTGTACTGGTCTGCCGTACGCGAGCGTGCCCGCGAACTGAATGCCGACGGCTGTTCCGGTGTGCCGGATTGGATGGTCTGGACCTGCTACGAACATGACGTCCACTACGCCACCCACGCCACGCTGTACGGCCGGGCGCTGACGCGAAAACAGGCTGATTACTGCTTCCGGGTGCGTATCCAGCAAGGCTCCGCGCTGGGCGCGTTCTCGCCGCTGGCGTGGTGGCGCTGGGTGGGTGTGCGGGTATTCCCTGCGGCTAAGCGCGCGTGGGAGAAATGAGCGACCTGGATGCCCGGCTTGCGGTGGTCGAATTGCGCGTATTGCACGCGCTGGAACTATTGGAGGCGCACATGGAACGGGAGGAAAAAACCACGGCCACCATCCTGTCCATGCTGGATTCCATGAACGCGCGATTGCACGCGGTGGAGCAAAAACTCAGCGGCTGGCTGGGAACGGCGGTAGGCGTGGCGCTGGCGGTTTCCTCGCTGTGGGCGCTGGCGCTGGCTGTTGCGGGGTGGCTGAAATGAGGCAAGCGGTGGACGGCATCATCGGCACGCTGTGTTGCGTTGCAGGCTGGGCGGTAATGGGCATCGCGGGACTAATCCACTGGATAAGCAAATCGCACGGGTATTTGGTCCGCGCGGCTGACTGGCTGTTTATCCGCGCGTTAGACATGGGCAGCCGGTGAGCGTCCACAGCATCCGAGAGGCCACAAGCGCGGGGGCAGCGGCAAAAATCCTCACAGAACTAGTCGCGCAAGCTGGGCTGGTCGAGATATACGCCTGCGGCGTAGACGATGCCGGGCAGGTTGTGTTCGTGCTGACCGAATCCGAGGATGGCATGCGGGCTATGGGCGCGGTTCACGCGCTGGCCCTGCGGCTGGACGATATGGTGGAT
>JBFKAF010000790.1:0-1772 GCA_041621735.1 Pseudomonas sp. | reverse complement strand
CTTCAGCCAAACGCTCATGGGTGCCAACATCGACCCACCGCCCACTGAAGGCCTCGCCACTCACTCGCCCCTCGCGCATGGCCGTTCGCAACAGCGGCGCCAGTTTGAACGCACCGGGCTGGCAGCCGGCGAACAGGGCCGGCGAGAGCACAGCGACGCCGCTGTAGGTCAGGCTCGGCTGGTCGATCTGGGCGTCGCTCACCTGGCCGTTTTCCAGGCAGAAATCGCCCGTCTGGTGATGCGCCGGGTTGTTCACCAGCACCAGGTGAGCCAGCCCGCTCAGCGTTTTATCCAGGGTGGCAAAGGGGTAGTCGGTAAAAATATCGCCATTGACCACCAGAAAGGGCTCCTCTCCGAGCAAAGGCAACGCCCGGAATATCCCGCCCCCGGTCTCCAGCGGCTCGCCCTCGGCCGAGTAGCGGATGCTCACGCCGAAACGCGCGCCGTCGCCGAGGTAAGCCTCGATCTGCTGACCGAGCCAGGCATGGTTGATCACCACCTCGCGGATGCCCGCGGCGGCCAGGGCACGCACGTGGTACTCGATCAGCGGCACACCGGCGGCCTGCACCAACGGCTTCGGTGTGTGCAGGGTCAAGGGGCGCAGGCGCTCGCCCTTGCCGGCGGCGAGAATCATCGCCTTCATACGGCTGCCGTCTCGGCCTGTCGCAAACTCACCAGCAGCTCGCCCAACTCGGCCAACTCGGGCCGGCGCGCCAGCACCGCATCGATGTACGCGAAGAACCGCGGCACGTCGCCGAGATACCTGGGCTTGCCATCACGGTGGCAAATACGCGCAAAAATACCGATCACCTTGAGGTGGCGCTGCACCCCCATCAAATCGCTGGCGCGCAGAAAGTCGTCCAGCTCCGCCTGCACCGGAATACCCGTGGCACGCGCCTGCCGCCAATAACCTTCCAACCAGTCGCGCACCCGCGCCTCCGGCCAGCTGAGAAAGGCATCCTTGAACAGACAGGTCACGTCATAGCTGACCGGCCCGTAGACCGCATCCTGAAAATCCAGCACACCGGGATTCGGCTCGCTGAGCATCAGGTTGCGCGGCATGTAATCGCGATGCACCAAGACCTTGGGTTGCGCGAGCGCGCTGGCGATCAGCAGGTCACTGACGCGTTGCCAGGCGGACTGTTGGGCCGCGCTCAGCTCGATGCCCAGGTGACGCTGTACGTACCACTCGGGAAACAGCTGCAGTTCGCGGCGCAGCAAGGCGTCGTCATAGCTCGGCAATCCGGCATCCATCGGTAACCGCTGAAACGCCAGCAACGCCTCGAGCGCATCGGCGAACAGCGGGCCGGCGTTATCCGCATCGATCACATCCAGATAGGTTTGCCGACCCAAATCGCTCAGCAATAGAAAACCGCGCTCGACATCGGCCGCGAGAATCTGCGGCACGTTTACCTCGGCGCCAGCCAACAAAGCCGCGACCTTGACGAAGGGCCGACAGTCCTCTTGCGGCGGCGGAGCGTCCATCACGATCAGGCTGCGCCCGGCGCCTTGCCAGCGGAAATAACGACGAAAGCTGGCATCGCTGCTGGCGGACGTCAACGTGGCGGCGGGCACCTCACCCCAGCCTTGCGCGGCGAACAGTGTCGGCAGTTGCCGATCGAGCCAAGCGTTCAGGAGTTGCAGGCGTACATCTTCATCAGGCATTACAAGGGTCTCCACGGCGCTAGCCGTTGCGCGGGTCATGCTTTATTATCCAGCATCTTTTTCAGCCCATCGAGAGGCGTGCGGCCCCTGGGCCGATAGCGCGCAGG
>JBFKAF010000789.1:0-1775 GCA_041621735.1 Pseudomonas sp. | reverse complement strand
GGCCCAGACCGTGTAAAAACGCAGCAAGCGATGGCCACCAACTGCCGGGGGATTTTCTCAGTGTCCAGGAGGTCGTCGGAGGCCCAATCAGGCGCACTCGGTGATTCTTGGTTGCTATGACACTTTCGGTTTCGGCGCGCCTGCTGGAGGGCGGCAAGAGTCGTAAAACAGGCCTCAGGCCTTCATCGCGGCCATCAGGGCACTGCTGCCCAACACGTTCAACACGCGTTTGAGATTGTAGGCGAGCACATGCAGGCTCATCTCAGTGCTCACCCGGTCGAGCGTTCTGGTGAGGAAATGGGTGGCACCCATCCAGGATTTCAGCGTGCCGAACGGGTGCTCGACGGTTTGGCGACGGATCCGCATCATCTCGGGCGCTTGATCCAGGCGACTCTGCATCGCCTCGAGCACGGCCTCATGCTCCCAACGGCTCACCCGGCGCTGTGGGCTCGGCGTACAGTGCTCTTTCAACGCACAACCCTGGCAGTGCGAACTCCAGTAGCGGTGCAACTTCAGCCCTTTCTCGATTCTTGCAAAACGCCAGATCAGGCGTTGCCCAGCCGGGCAGCGGTACTCGTTCTTTGTTGCGTCATAGATGAAGTCACCTTTGCCGAAGCGGCCTGCCGCTGTCGCTCCCGAGGTCAGCGTCTTGGGCACGAAAACAGTGATTCCAGCCTCATGGCACGCCAGGATTTCTTCGCCTTTGAAATATCCTCTGTCTGCGACCGCAGTGAGCTCCTCGACACCCATGGCCTCTCGCGCCTGCCTGGCCATGGTGCTCAGCTGGTCTCGATCGACCCCGTTGTTCGTGACCTCGTGCGTCACGATCAGATGGTGCTTCGCGTCGACCGCCGCCTGCACGTTGTAGCCGACCATGCCGCTGCCCCGGGTCTTCATTGAGCGGGCATCGGGATCAGTCAGGGAGATCTGTTTATCCGGTGTTTCGTTGAGCTGTACTTCGATTTCCTTGAGTTCCTTCAGCTTAGTTTTCAAGGTCGCGATCTTGTCGTGGAGGCGTTCTGCCTTGACCTGCGCCACGGCAGGTTCCTGGCGATCAGCGGTATCCAGTGCGGTCAGATAACGGTTGATGCTGGACTCGATCTCCTCCATTCGCCGCTGAAGCTTGGCGCTGGTGAAATTGCGGTCGCGGTTATTGACCGCCTTGAACTTGCTGCCATCGATGGCCACCAGCGCTTCAGAGAACAGGCCAAGCTGCTGGCACAGCACCACGAACTGCCTACAGACGCCGCGGATTGCCTTGCCGTTATCCTTGCGAAAGTTGGCGATGGTTTTGAAGTCCGGCATCAAACGTCCGGTAAGCCACATCAACTCAACGTTGCGCTGAGCCTCGCGTTCGAGACGTCGACTGGACTGGATGCGGTTAAGGTAACCGTAGATGTAGATCTTCAGCAGGTCAGCAGGATGGTATGCGGGCCGACCTGTTTCAGCCGGGACGACACCCTCGAAACCCAGTTGGCCAAGGTCGAGCTCATCGACGAAAACATCGACCACCCGCACCGGGTTGGTGTCCGCCACGTAGTCATCCAGGCTCTCGGGAAGCAGCGCGCTTTGGCCTCGATGCTCTCCTTGGATAAAACGCTTCATCGGCATCCCCCGCTGATTTGAATTCATCAAATCACAGCAAGGTCGATGCCAACGTAATGGGATGGTCACCCCCACACCCCGTGAGAGCTATGCTCTCGCTGGGTTTATCTCGGAGGCCATCGCCATGAACAAAGTTGCACTGGTGGGTATCGATCTCGGCAAGCACAGCT
>JBFKAF010000788.1:0-1778 GCA_041621735.1 Pseudomonas sp. | reverse complement strand
TCGCGGTAGCGGGCGCCCGGCACCGGCATATCCACGGTGAACACCAGGGTGGTGACGCCGGCGGCCTTGGCCCGCTCCAGGGCGTTTTTCATGAAACCGCGGTCTTTCAGTACATAGAGCTGAAACCACATTGGCCGGTCGATGGCCGGTGCCACCTCCTCGATCGGGCACACCGACACGGTGGACAGGGTAAAGGGAATGCCCTTGGCCGCTGCCGCTCTGGCCGCCTGCACTTCGCCGCGGCGCGCGTACATGCCGGCCAGGCCGACCGGCGCCAGGGCTACCGGCATGGCCAGGGTTTCATTGAACAGGCGGGTTTCCAGACTCAGTGCGGACATGTCCCGGAGCACGCGCTGGCGCAAGGCGACCTCGGCCAGATCCTCGACGTTGCGCCGCAGCGTGTGTTCGGCATAGGCGCCGCCGTCGAGGTAGTGGAACAGGAACGGCGGCAGTTTGCGTTGCGCCGCGGCGCGGTAGTCGGTGGAGGCAGAAATGATCATTGGACTCATCCTGGATCAGCAAGGGGGCAGACGAGGCCGGGGCAAGGCAGCTCTCGCGCCGGGCGCAGTGCGCTACACGCTGAGGTAGCCGGCCTGTCTGGGTGTGACTGGGTACGAAGGACGTGCGCCCTGGAATACCGGGGCGCACAGGCGTTGATCTCAGCCGCCGTTCAAGGGATCGCTGACGCCCAGAACGTAGATGGCGAACAGGGCGATCAGCCCGGTGAACAGCACGTAATACAGGGTAGGCCAGATGGTCTTGCGCAGGGTGCTGCCTTCGCGACCCAGCAGGCCGACCGTGGCCGAGGCGGCCACCACGTTGTGGATGGCGACCATATTGCCGGCCGCCGCGCCAACGGCTTGCACCGCGACTATCAGCGCGCTGGAGATGCCCAAGGTGTTGGCCACGCCGAACTGGAACTGGCTGAACATCATGTTGCTGACGGTGTTGGAGCCGGCGATAAAGGCGCCAAGGGCACCGATACTCGGGGCCAGCAGCGGGTAAATTCCGCCGACGCTATCGGCCACCCAGCGCGCCATCAGGATCGGCATGCTGGCAAGTTCGGCGTGGTTGACCCCCGAGTTGATCAGGATGCGCACCATAGGCACGGTAAACAGCAGGACGAATCCGGCGCTGAGCAATACCCGGGAAGACTCTCTTACCGCGGTGGTCAATTCGCGAAGCTTCATGCCATGCAGGAAGAAGGTAGCGATTACCACGGCGACCAGGATGCCGCCCGGCAGGTACAGCGGTTGGAAGTTGGCGCTGACGCCAGCCTCACCCAGCAAGTCGGGGAAATTCAACACAACGGCTTTCAGCGCGGCAGTCACCTCTGGCACGACGCGGCTGATCACCAGCACCACACCGACCAGCACATAGGGCAGCCAGGCGCGCAGGGAGCTCATCGGCTTGGCGGTGATTTGCTCGAGTTTCATCTCCACCGTGCCCAGCCACTCGCTCGGCCAGTCTTTGGCGGGGGCGAAGTCCCAGGTGGTTTTCGGTGCCAGAAAACCGCAGCGGGCTGCGCTGGTGACAATCGCCAGGCCGATCAAGCCGCCTGCCAGTGAGGGGAACTCCGGGCCGAGGAACACGCCGGTGAGGGCGTAAGGCACGGTAAAGGCCAGGCCGGCGAAAATCGCGAAGGGCAGCACTTGCAAGCCGGCCTTCCAGTTTTTTTCCCGACCGAAGAAGCGGGTCAGCATCATCGCCATCACCAGGGGCATCACGGTGCCGACGATGGCGTGGACGATGGCGACTTCGCTGGTGATCAGTTGCAG
>JBFKAF010000787.1:0-1780 GCA_041621735.1 Pseudomonas sp. | reverse complement strand
TCGGTGACCACCCCGGCGATGATCAGCTGCTTGCGCCCGGTGGCCTTCACCGCCTTGACGAAGTCTTCGTTGTCCCAGGCGTTGATCTGCCCAGGGCGGGCGATATAGGGCGCATCCGGAAACTGCTCCTTGAGCTCGGGCACCAGCGGGCCGTTGGGGCCGTTCTCGAAGCTGGTGGTGAGTATGGTCGGCAGTTCGAAGTACTTGGCCAGATCGGCCAGGGCCAGCACGTTGTTCTTGAACTTGTCCGGGTCCAGGTCGCGCACCAGCGACAGCAAACCGGTCTGGTGGTCGACCAGCAAGACCGCGGCCTGATTCTTGTCGAGACGTTTGTAGGCAGTGCTCATGACGGATTCCTCGTGTTTGCGTGAAGGTCGGACACCCCGATCAGGCGCCCGGTTGAGCAGCGCGGGTAACAGGTTGTTAGCGCTGCGAATCCAGAACTTCCTGATTGCTCACCACGGCTTGCGCCTTGAGGTAGCTTTCGATCAGCAACCGGTAGTGCGGGAAAATATGGCTGTAGGCTTCGGCCCACTGCTCGGCGTCCGGGCGGTTCCAGGTTTGCTGGATCTCCGAGCAGACCGCTGCGGTGTCCATCGGCACCACGCCGGCCTGAACCACCCTGGCCAGGGTGACTTCCTGGGCCATCTTCGAATAGGTGCCCGAGGCGTCGATCACCGCGAACACCTTGTAGCCGGCCGCCACCGCGCTGATGCTCGGGAAGGCCATGCACACGCTGGTGATGGTGCCGGCGATGATCAGGGTCTTCTTACCGGTGGCTTCCACAGCCGCAACGAAATCCGGACTGTCCCAGGCATTGATCTCGCCCTTGCGCGCCACGTACTGGGCGTGCGGCGCGGCCTCGTGGATCTCGGGAATCAGCGGACCGTTGGGGCCCTGGGGCACCGAGGCCGTGGTGATCACCGGGATTTTCGCCAGGCTGGCAATCTTCGCCAGGGTGATGGCGTTGGCGCGCAGCTCGGTCATCGGCATGTCTTTGACGGTCTGAAACAGGCCGCTCTGATGGTCGATCAGCAGCATCGCCGTGTCGCTGGGGTCGATCGTCGGTGTCTGGCCGTTGAAGTTGGCAATATTCGCGAAGGAATGCATGTGCGGATCCTCTTGCAAGGTTGAGGGACCCGGGCCGTTTCTACGGCCAGGGTCTGGGTGACGAGTCAGGCCACGGGTCCTGGGTGGGCCGGTCTATTGAGACTAGGCGGTGAGACCGGCGGCGGATGACCGTTAGGCCGGTAGTTGGCCGAACGAGCCACTCTGGAAGTCCTTAACCGCCTGGGCGATTTCGGCCTTGCTGTTCATCACGAAGGGGCCGTAACCGACCACGGGTTCATCGATGGGCTCGCCACTGAGCAGCAGCACCAGCGCCTGGTTGTTGGCTTCCAGCAGCAGTTCGTCGCCGGCGCGGTCGAGCAGCACCATCTGCGCCTCCCTGACCAACTGACTGCCATTCACCAGCACGCTGCCGCGCAACACGATCAGCGCCGTGCTGCGGCCCTCGACGACGGGCAAGGACAGCGGCTTATTGGCATTCAGGCGGATATCCCACACGTCCATGGCGGTGAAGGTGTGGGCCGGCCCCTGTTGCCCGGCGAACTCCCCGGCGATCAGGCGCAGGGAACCGGCACCGCCGTCGAGCGGCAGCAGCGGGATGTGCTGATCGAGGATCGTCTGGTAGCCCGGCGCGGCCAACTTGTCGCGGGCCGGCAAGTTGACCCACAGCTGCACCATTTCCAGGGTGCCGCCCTGCTCGGTGAACGCGGCG
>JBFKAF010000786.1:0-1782 GCA_041621735.1 Pseudomonas sp. | reverse complement strand
GTCGAAGGCTGCTTTCACCGCGACTCCGCGCGCAAGGCCCTGGTCGAGGCGCAGATTCCGTTCCGCATTGCTTTCACCAGTCAGAGTCGGGCCGGGGTGTTGGCGGCCGTGCGCGCCGGGATCGGTGTCGGCATCATTCCGCGCTCGACCCTGGAGCCTGGCTTGCAGGTGATCGAGGACGCTCTGCCCCCCCTGCCGGGCACGGATATCACCCTGTTCGTCGCCGATCAGGTCAACGAGGCGACCCTGCGTCTGGCGCAGACCATCGAGGCGAGCCCGCAATACCGTCGCCATGAGCGGCACGCCACGCTGCAACGCTAGGGCGGCAGCGAGTTGGGGGTCAGTCGAGGGGGAAGGGCGCCTGCTGCCAGTCCGGGCCGTCGATCTGCAGGGCCCAGCCCTGTTGATCCCAGTCGCCGAGGACGATGCGCCGCGCCGGCAAGCCGTTGACCTGCAGCTGGTGAGTGGCGGGGCGATGGGTGTGGCCATGTATCAGCGTATGCACGCCATGCGCGGCCATGATGCGCGGCACCTCGGCGGGGGTGACATCGACGATGTCGCTGGCCTTCATGCGGGTCTGCGCGCGGCTTTCGTCGCGTAGCTTGCGCGCCAGCTTGTGCCGGGTAGTCAGTGGCAGGTTGCGCAGGATGAACAGGCTCAGCGGGTTGCGCAGCCAGCGGCGCATGCGCATGTAGGCCTGATCCTGAGTGCACAGGCTGTCGCCATGCATCAGCAAGACTTTTTCGCCCGCCAGCTCGACCAGGCAGGGGTCGCTCAGCAGGGTGCAGCCAGCTAAGCGGCAGAAGGCTGTGCCGATCATGAAGTCGCGGTTGCCGTGCATCAGATAAATCTTCGTGCCGCTGTCGCTCAGTTGCCGCAAGGCTTGGGCGATAGAGCGTTGGAAGGGGCTAATGGCATCATCGCCGACCCACACCTCGAAAAAATCGCCGAGGATGTACAGCGCCTCGGCCTGGGCGGCGCGACTATGCAGAAAATGCAAGAACGCCCGGCTAATGTCCGGGCGCTCCTGTTCAAGATGTAGATCGGAGATCAGTAGAATCACTCAACGATCTCGGCACGCTCGATGATCACGTCGTCTACTGGCACGTCCTGGTGGCCGGATTTCATGGTGGTGGCAACGCCTTTGATCTTCTCGACCACGTCCATGCCTTCAACCACTTCGCCAAATACCGCATAACCCCAACCCTGTACGGTCGGAGCGCTGTGATCGAGGAAGGTGTTATCGGCAACGTTGATGAAGAACTGCGCGGAAGCCGAGTGTGGCTCCATGGTACGGGCCATGGCGACGGTGCCGACTTTGTTGGAGAGGCCGTTGTTGGCTTCGTTCTTGATTGTTGCGCGGGTGCTTTTCTGGGTCATGCCCGGTTCGAAACCGCCGCCCTGGATCATGAAATTGCTGATTACCCGGTGAAAAACGGTGTTGTCGTAATGGCCGTCTTTTACGTATGCCTTGAAGTTGGCCACGGTTTCCGGGGCTTTGTCTTCGAACAGGTTCAGGGTGATGACGCCGTGGTTGGTGTGCAGCTTGATCATTGAAATAATCGCTCTGTCGAGAAAGTCGAAGGCCTGTCAGGGGGTTGACCGCTTCGGCTATGATAAGCGCTTTGTTTTAGCCGGCCTACCCCACGCCGCGCACCAGCATGATCAAGGACCCCATGAGCAAGCCAGAGACTGCCGCCGCTACGAACTTTCTTCGTCCCATCGTCCAGGCCGACCTGGAGAGCGGTAAGCACGCGAAGATCATTACCCGTTTTCCGCCGG
>JBFKAF010000785.1:0-1784 GCA_041621735.1 Pseudomonas sp. | reverse complement strand
GGCCGCGGCAAGATCAAGGCCGGTGACTCGCTGTGGCTGGTCAGCGGCCCCGACCTCCCCGTCGGCAGCACCATCAAGGTAATCGGCCAGGACGGCGTGCTGTTGAAAGTAGAGGCCTGCGAGTAACTGCGCCGACCTAGCGGCGCCAGCCACGGGGCGTACGGCGTCACTTATGCCGACCGGACACCTGGCGATAGGCCATGCGTTTGGTCGGTGCACTGGAACCCCACCCCCATCCACGACTCTAAGATCAACGTAGCCCTAACCATCTTGGAGTAATCAGCATGCGCCGCCTTAGCCTGGTAATCCTTGCCGCCTTTTCTCTCTCGAGCGCCCCGATATTCGCCGACAGCTGGGTCCGCGACATCCTCTCGTCCGGCGCGACCACCGCCTCGATCTACCTGACCTTCAAGGACAAGAAGCTGATCGTCCCAGCCCAGGACGATGCCAGCAGCTATATCGCCAGTGGCGGGCAGATACGCGGCCCGTATCTGGAAGCCGCACTGCAGCGCCTGCGCGCCGAGCATCCCGAGCTACAGGCCAGTGACATGGAATTGGCCAGCGCCATTCTGACAGCCCAGTAATACTGACGCCTGGGCGAGCGGAAGCTCTCGCCCAGGCGTCAGAGGCGCTTGAGCGTGACCACCCCCACGTACCCATGCGACTTATTCACGGTAGGCGTCCACCGGCACGCAGGCGCAGAACAGGTTGCGGTCGCCGTAGACGTTGTCGACGCGGTTCACCGTCGGCCAATATTTGTGCGCCCGCGTGTGCGCAGTCGGGGTCACCGCCTGCTCAATGCTGTACGGCCGCTGCCAGTTGCCGGTGACGTCGGCCAGGGTGTGCGGTGCGCCTTTCAGCGGATTGTCCTCGGCTGGCCAGCCACCACTCTGCACTTTGTCGATCTCTCCGCGGATGCTCAGCATCGCCTCGATAAAGCGATCCAGCTCATGCAACGACTCGCTCTCGGTTGGCTCGATCATCAGGGTGCCGGGCACCGGAAAGGACATGGTCGGCGCATGGAAACCGAAATCGATCAGGCGCTTGGCCACATCCTCTTCGCTGATTCCGGTGTGCGCCTTGAGCGGCCGTAAATCCAGGATGCACTCGTGCGCCACGCGGCCGTTGCGGCCGCTGTAGAGCAGCGGAAAAGCGCCGTTCAGTTTATGCGCCAGGTAGTTGGCGCTTAGAATCGCCACCTCAGTGGCATCGGCCAGTTGCGGGCCCATCATGGCGATGTACATCCAGCTGATCGGCAGGATGCTCGCGCTGCCCCAGGGCGCCGCGCTGACCGCACCGTTCTGCGGATCGGGGCCCTTCAGCTCGATCACCGGGTGATTGGCGAGGAACGGCGCCAAATGCGCGCGCACACCGATCGGCCCCATGCCCGGCCCACCGCCACCGTGGGGAATGCAGAAGGTCTTGTGCAGGTTCATGTGCGAGACGTCGGCGCCGATGTCCGCCGGCCGGGTCAGCCCGACCTGTGCATTGAGGTTGGCGCCGTCCATATACACCTGTCCGCCGTGGGCATGGATCACCTGGCAGATCTCGCGAATGCCTTCCTCGTACACGCCGTGGGTCGAGGGATACGTGGCCATCAGGCAGGCCAGCTGCTCGCCGGCCTCAGCCGCCTTGAGCTTGAGGTCGTCGAGGTCGACGTTGCCTTGGACATCGCATTCGACGATCTGCACGCGCAGACTGGCCATCTGCGCCGAGGCCGGATTGGTGCCGTGGGCCGAGGCCGGGATCAGGCAGATGGTGCGCTGGCTGTCGCCGCGACTCTC
>JBFKAF010000784.1:0-1784 GCA_041621735.1 Pseudomonas sp. | reverse complement strand
GGGGAGGGCACAGGCGCAGGCGCAGGCGTTCCCGCCTGGTTCGCCAGTGGCCTGTTAGTCGACTAATTGAACTCGCCGTCCAGGTCGCTAGAAGTGACGCGGCGAACTGCGGCGCAGGAGCCTGGGGCGGGCTTCGGTTGGGCACACGCGCCTTGAGTCGGCTCGGTGTCAGTGCGGCGCGACGACGACCGGTCGCGCTCGTGTCTGCAAGCGCGGTGTCATCGGTTAGGGCAGGGGCTGGGCGCGGCGGATAGTTCGCCGATGGGCCGCATGGCGCTACGCAGATGCTCTTCGAACTGCTCGACTATCGCCGGCCAGCCTTGCCGGGAAGCGTGCAGGCGGGCGTTCAGACGGACCCGGCGCAGGCTTTCCGAATCTTCCAGCAGCCAGCTGGCCGCGGCGATAAACCCCGATTCGTCTTCGGCCCCGGCCAGGGTACCGTTGTGCCCATGGCGGATATGCTGGGCCGCGGCGGCCTGGTCGAAGGCCGCCACCCCCAGGCCCGAGGCCAAGGCTTCGAGCAGCACATTGCCGAAGGTTTCCGAGAGGCTGGGAAACAGGAACAGATCGCCCGAGGCGTAGTGCGTGGCCAGCGCCTCGCCGCGTTGCAGGCCGCAGAAGATGGCATCCGGCAGTTGCTGTTGCAGGCTGGCGCGTTGCGGGCCGTCGCCGACCAGAACCAGTTTCAGTCGGCGCTGCGGATAAGCCGCCTGCAGGGCGAGAAAGCTCTTGAGCAACAGGCCGAGGTTCTTCTCCGCGGCCAGGCGACCGACATGCAGCACGGCGATATCGCCCTCGCCCAGCCCCCAGCTGCGGCGCAACGCGAGCGAGCGTTTGCCCGGATGGAACAGCTGGCTGTCGACGCCGCGGGCCAGTAACCGCAGGCGCTCGAAGCCACGTCGCAGCAGTTCGCTTTGCTGGCTGGCGCTGGGTACCAGGGTCATGCGCGAGCGATTGTGGAACCAGCGCAAGTAGTGGGTCAGCGCGCGGCTCAGCAGACCGACTCCGTAATGCCCGGTGTACTGCTGGAAGTTGGTGTGAAAACCGCTGACCACCGGAATCTGCAAGCGCCGCGCGGCACGCAGGGCGGACAGGCCAAGCGGGCCTTCGGTGGCAATGTAGAGCACATCCGGGCGGTGTTTTTTCCAGTGGCGCAACAGCCTGTGCAATGACGACTGGCCCCACTGCAGGCCGGGGTAACCGGGCAACGGCCAGCCGCGGGTTAGCAGCACCTGCTCGTCGCTGTGGCGGCCGTCATCGCTAGCCTGTTGCGGACGCACCAGTTGCAGGCGATGACCGCGGGCGCGCAGGCCCTCGGCCAGGCGGCCGAGGGTGTTGGCCACGCCATTGATTTCCGGTGGGAAGGTTTCGCTGATCAGGGCGATAAACAGGGGGGCTGTGCTCATGACGGCAGTGTCGACCGCCGTCATGTAGCGATTATGACGCTAGCGTTGCGTCACTGTGACAGTGCCTTCAGCGCGCTCGCGTACCCAGAACAGGGTGGCGCCGGCCACCGCCGCCGGCATCATCAGGATGTTCAGCCCCGGCACCAGCAGCGCCGCATAGGTGATGCCGCCAAAGCCCAGGCTCTGCCAGCGCTTCTCGCGCAACCAGGCGAGCATGTCCTGCCAGCTCATCTTGTTGTTGTCCGCCGGGTAATCGATGTTTGGCCTTGTCGCGGTCGTTACGCCTGAAAGCTACGTCCTTTGCAGACCCCCTTTCCAAGGAGTCGAGTGCAAATGTATCAGTAAAATGGTGGCCCTAGAAAGCTGAGTTGTTGTGGG
>JBFKAF010000783.1:0-1787 GCA_041621735.1 Pseudomonas sp. | reverse complement strand
TCTTCACACTGTCGATCTGGCTGTTGGCCGCATCGACTTGCTCGCTGACCAGCTGCTTGCCTTGCTTTTCAACGGTTTCGCCGGTCTTGATCAGCTCTTTGAAATACTCGCTGCCTTCCTGGCCGGCCTTGGCGTAGGCACCCAGGCCTGCCAGCCAAATTTTGCGGGCATAGACTTTGACGTCGGCCAGGCGGGTGGCTTTTTCTTCGGCTTCGACTTTCTTCTTAACGGCAACTTTCGACATGGTGCACCTCACGCGCAGTGGTTTGAGGAAACGCCCACGGAGTGCAGGCTTGAGTGCACGGTATCGAGGAAAATTAGAAACCGCATACTAGCCGCAAAGAATCTGCAAACAGTTGACCTCAGCTGATCAGGCTTTTATCCAGCGCCGCCTCGATTTCACGCTTGATACTGCTGCTCATGGGCGACAGCAGCAGACCGAGATTGAGCCGCACGCACACACGGTCTTCGCCCACTTCGATGCAGCCATCGGCGCCGCTGCGCTTGAACTCCAGGGTGTCGCCGTTCCAGCGATAACGCACGTCATATTGGCTAGCCAGGCGCTCGGCGAGTTTCTCGGCTTTTTCCCGGGCCGCCTCGCGACCGAGGGAATGGGGGCGCTCTACATTGATCTTGGCCATGCTCTTGCTCCTCGCTGCGACCTTAAGTCGCGTGACTATAACAGCCCACAGCAGCCCCTCGCCCGGCGACCGGACGTGCATGCCAAGACAAAGGGGGGCTGCAGGTTTAGAATGGCCGCCACTTTGATTCAGCCTCTGTGTTTGGGAAAGGGCGACATGAACGATCCGCGCAAGAGCAGCGACAGCGAACCCACCACTCACTTCGGTTTTCAGGATGTACCGGAAAGCCAGAAGGCGCAGAAAGTCGCCGAAGTGTTCCACTCGGTGGCGGCCAAATACGACCTGATGAACGACCTGCTCTCGGCCGGCATGCATCGTCTGTGGAAGCGTTTCACCATCGAACTGTCCGGCATTCGCAGCGGTAATCGAGTGCTCGACATCGCCGGCGGCACCGGTGACCTGACCAAACAGTTCGCGCGCCTGGTCGGACCGACCGGCGAGGTGGTGCTGGCGGACATCAACGAGTCGATGCTCAAGGTCGGCCGCGACCGCCTGCTCGACCGCGGCGTGGCCGGCAACGTCAAGTTCGTCCAGGCCGACGCGGAAAAGCTACCGTTCCCGGACAACCATTTCGACTGCGTGACCATCGCCTTCGGCCTGCGCAACGTCACCCATAAAGAAGACGCCATCCGCTCGATGCTGCGCGTACTCAAGCCCGGCGGCCGTTTGCTGGTGCTGGAGTTCTCCAAGCCTTCCAGCCCCCTGCTGGAAAAGATCTATGACCGCTACTCGTTCAGCTTCATGCCGCTGATGGGCAAGCTGATCACCAACGACGCCGACAGCTACCGTTACCTCGCCGAATCGATCCGCATGCACCCGGATCAGGACACCCTCAAGGCGATGATGAGCGAGGCCGGTTTCGAGCGCGTCACCTACCACAATATGACGGGCGGCATCGTCGCCCTGCACCGCGGCATCAAGCCCTGATGCTGCTGAGCGGGCTGCTGGCCGGGGTCGAGCTCGGCATCAACCGGGTGCTGGCCATGGACAGCACGGCGCTGCCACGTCTGGCGCGCCTGAGCGGCCAGGTCATCGCGGTCGACTGCCAGGCACCGGCGCTCAGCCTGTTTATTCTGGCCGACGGCCAAGGTCTGCGCCTGGCCGCACAGTGGGCCGGCGAGGTCGACTGCCGCCTGCGCGCGCCAG
>JBFKAF010000782.1:0-1788 GCA_041621735.1 Pseudomonas sp. | reverse complement strand
GGGCCGAAATTAAGCCCCTATCAGAGGGGCTCGTCTGGATCGGGATAGGCATCCTGATCGGCGTTGAGCGGCAGTTGGGGTTGTGGCCGATTGCCCTGCTGACCATTTGCACCCTGCGAAGCACTCAGCGTAACCGCCGTGATGCGGTGCGGGAGCATGCCGACCCGACTGGCCTGGATCTTCAGCGCTTCGAACTCGCCCTCGTTGTTCTCCCAGCGATCCATAACCGCACGACCTGACACAGTCACGCGCATGCCTTTCTGGAACAGGCGCGAGTAGCTTTCAGCGTCCTTGTGCCACCACTCGACGTTGGCCCAGAAACCTCCTTTGTCTTCGTAACCGCCGTTGCCGTCCGGCACCGAGTTGTCGAAGTAGATGTTGAGCCGCAGCAAGCGCCGCGGCTCCTTGTTGCCGTTGGGGAATTCCTTGAACTCCGGCGCGGAGCCGATGTTGCCTTCCCAGCTTTGTACGGATGTACCCATGAGCGTTCTCCGGTTAGTTGTGTTGCATGAGGTTGGTGCCCTGCTGCAGCCGCCCGATGAGCACGGCCTCGGCCTGGCCCATCTTCTCGGCGCACTCGGCGGCCTGTTTGCCGATGGAGTGGATCAGGCTGATCTGCATGTTGAGGGTGATGCGCTGCAGCTCCAGGGCGTAGAGGTCCTGCAGCATCGGTATTGGTGTCTTGGGGTGGCCGACCATCTCCGCCCAGACGCCGACACCCATCCTGCGAGTGGCGACGTGCTGCCAGCGTAGGAACATGGTGCCGGCCTGGGTGTTCTGCTCGGTCAAGCGGACTGGCAGGAGGGTGAACGGATGGCGTCGAACCTGGGCCAGTACGTCCTGGGCAAGCTCTTTCAAACCCACCTCCAGCACGCGGCATTGCTCCGCAAACTGGACCAGCTCCCCCTTACCTTTAAAGGGCTTTAAAAGGCCCTTTAGTGAGGCACTCTGTTGCAGCCCCTGAAAGGCATCCTGTTGCAGTGGCCGGAAGGCAGTCTGTTGCAGCGTCTCGCTGGAGGAGTCGGTCTGCCACATACCGATCAGTCCTCGCCGTCGCCGATGTCACCGGAGAACGGCTCCGGCGCCTCGCTTTCCGGCTGTCCGCGAGTGATCGGCGGAGCGAATGTGGAGCGGCGAGTGCCCTCCAGGATGTCCTGGGGAATCTCGCCGTGACGTTCGTACATCTTGCGAGCTGCTTCAGCCTTCGCATTGTTCGCGGCGAAGTCGTCACGGCAGGTCCCCGAGTAGCGGTAGATCTGTGCCAGCCCGAAGAGTTTGCGGAGCACGGCAGCACCCTCGTCGATCCACAACTCCATGTCTCGGCGGCCGATCAGACCGACGTGCTGGGCCAGCAGGATGCGTCGAACGATCTCGTCATAGGAGGTCAACAGGTAGACAGCCTTGAACCCGAGAGGGTTGGAAATATAGAGGGGAAGCCTGACCGGCTGGATCGACAGGTTGTTGCTGATGCTGATCGCGGGCGGCAGGTTAGCCATCACGTCGTCCAGCCGCTGGTCGATATCCTTCAGCGCGGCGGCGGACTCATTGATCTTGTCCTCCAGGTTGATCATCCACCAGTCGGAGTAGGGATCGTCCTGGGTGGCACCACGGGTCATGCGGTTGATGATGGAGCAGAATCCGGACAAACCGATGATTCCCGGCTTCTGCTCATTCTTGGGCCGCCCCATCCAAATGCGGGCAGCGTGGTGCGTGTGGAGGGTGAGCTGCACATCGCTCCGCAGGGAGCCAATGTTGAGCCGGTAGTTGTCAGCCATGGTGCGGTTTTTC
>JBFKAF010000781.1:0-1788 GCA_041621735.1 Pseudomonas sp. | reverse complement strand
GCCAGGCGGCCAACCCCAGGCACAACCAGCCCGCCAGAAAGGCCAGGCCGCCGAACGGGGTAATGATGCCCAGCTTGCTGATTCCGCTCAGCACCAGCAGATACAGGCTGCCGGAGAACAGCAGGATGCCCAGGGCGAACAAGCTGCCCGCCGCCGCCAGCAGACGCCCCGGCAGCTGGGCGCCGAGCAATGCCACCAGCAGCAGGGCCAGCGCATGCAGCAGTTGGTACTGCACCCCGGTGTGGAACACCGCCAGATGCTCGGCGGACAGGCGGGCTTTCAGGCCATGGGCGGCGAAGGCCCCGAGGGCCACTCCGCTGAAGCCGAACAACGCGGCCAGCAGGCTATGGAGACGTAACATGCACAACACTCCCGAATGACTATTCCAGCTCGCGCACAACGCCGGTGCCCCGCCCAGGCGCATATCCCAGCATGCCGCGTGACGGGAACCAGACCATAGCAGGTCGGCTGCAGACATTCCCGGCCCAGCGCGCGCGCCTATATTAACCGCGCAACACACCGCTCACTCGCTCCTCTCACCTGCCAAGGGAAAGCCCCATGTCCAACCCGATTACCGTACTCAGAGACACTCATCCGCTGCCCGTGCTGGATGCCTGCAAGTGGAAGAAGGTCGCCGGTGACCCGCACACGGTGAACCTGAATGCCTACACCTCCGAAGACGGCAAGAAAATCATGGGCACCTGGATCTGCACCCCGGGCACCTGGGAAGTCGAGTATGACCGCTGGGAATACTGCCACTTCCAGGAGGGCTACTGCATCCTCACCCCGGAAGGTCAAGAGCCGATCCACCTCAAGGCCGGCGACATCTTCGTCCTCGAAGTCGGTTTCCGTGGCACCTGGCAAGTCGTAGAGACGGTGCGTAAGTATTTCGTCTTCGCCTGACCGCCATGCCCGCTGCCGCCGCCGGCTACCGACGGCGGCAGTCAAGTGGCCCGTGTGGCCAGTTCAATTAATCGACTGACCGTACAGGCCTCTGGCGTCGCGACAAATCGGCGCGTGCGCCCAGCCCCCTCGTTATAATGGCCGGCACTCTTGCCTGGCCCCGCTCGCATGTTTCGATCCATCCGCCGCCGCCTGTTCAAACTCCTGCTCTGCTTCATGGCCGGCTCGGCCCTGCTCGTGCTGCTCTTTCGCTGGGTGCCGCCACCCGGCACGGCACTGATGGTCGAACGCAAGATCGAGTCCTGGGTCGACGGCCAGCCCATCGATCTGCAACGCAACTGGCGGCCCTGGAGTGAACTGCCGGACGACCTCAAGCTCGCGGTGATAGCCGCAGAGGACCAGAAGTTCGCCGAGCACTGGGGCTTCGACCTCACGGCGATTCAAGCGGCCCTGGCGCACAACCAACGCGGCGGCTCGGTGCGCGGCGCCAGCACCCTGAGCCAGCAGGTGGCGAAGAACCTGTTTCTCTGGTCGGGTCGCAGCTGGCTGCGCAAGGGCGTCGAGGTCTGGTTTACCGGGCTGATCGAGCTGCTCTGGCCCAAGCAGCGCATTCTCGAGGTATACCTCAACAGCGCCGAATGGGGCACGGGAGTGTTTGGCGCCGACGCCGCCGCACGGCAACACTTCGGTATCGGCGCGCCCTACCTGTCACGCCAGCAAGCCAGCCTGCTCGCCGCCGTGCTGCCCAACCCACGGCAGTGGAGCGCCAACCGACCGAGCGGCCACGTCAGCCGCCGCGCCGCCTGGATTCGCCAGCAGATGCGTCAACTCGGCGGCAACCACTACCTCAACCAGCTGCAAGCCACCCGCCCGGACTGGTGGCCT
>JBFKAF010000780.1:0-1794 GCA_041621735.1 Pseudomonas sp. | reverse complement strand
TGACAAGCTCGCGTTATTGAGCGCCGCAGGGGTTGATCGGGTGCTTTGCCTGGCCTTCACTCGTCGCTTTCGCGAGCTGAGTGCTAGCGAGTTCGTGGAGAAAGTGCTGGTCGACGGTCTGGCTGTGCGTCATCTGGAAGTCGGTGATGACTTCCGTTTCGGTTGTGATCGCGCGGGGGATTTCGCCTTTTTGTCGCAAGCCGGTGCACGTGAAGGCTTCTCGGTCGAGGCGGCGAAGACGGTGGTGCTCGATGGGGTGCGAGTCAGCAGTACGCGAGTGCGCGAGGCGCTTGCCAGTGACGACTTTGCGCTGGCGGAGCACCTGCTAGGCCGGCCTTTCCAGATTGCCGGGCGGGTGCTGCATGGGCAGAAGCTCGGGCGCCAGTTGGATGCGCCGACCGCTAATGTCCAGCTCAAGCGTTGCCATGTGCCGCTGACCGGGGTGTATCTGGTCAGCACCGAGATAGATGGCCGAGCCTGGCCGGGCGTTGCCAATATAGGCGTACGGCCGACAGTGGCCGGTGATGGTAGCGCCCATCTGGAGGTGCACCTGTTGGATTTTGCCGGTGATTTGTATGGCCGGCGTTTGACGGTGGCATTCCACCACAAGCTGCGTGATGAGCAGCGTTTCGCCTCGCTCGAGGCACTGAAGACGGCAATTGCTGCCGATATTGCCGCCGCCCGTGCCCATTGGTGCACTTAAAACACATAGCGGCCAACCGCTTAGAAGAGCCTGAGATGACCGATTATAAAGCCACGCTAAACCTGCCTGATACCCAGTTTCCGATGAAGGCCGGCCTGCCGACCCGCGAGCCGCAGATCATGCAGCGCTGGAACGAAATTGGCCTGTATCAGAAGCTGCGCGCGCAGGGCGAAGGCCGGCCGAAGTTCGTGCTGCACGATGGCCCGCCCTATGCCAACGGCAGTATTCACATCGGTCATGCGGTCAACAAGATCCTCAAGGACATCATCACCCGCTCGAAAACCCTGGCCGGCTTCGATGCGCCGTACGTGCCGGGCTGGGATTGCCACGGTCTGCCGATCGAGCACAAGGTGGAAACCACCTTCGGCAAGAATCAGCCGGCCGACCAGACCCGCGAGCGCTGCCGCACCTATGCCGCCGAGCAGATCGAGGGGCAGAAGACCGACTTCATCCGTCTCGGCGTGCTGGGCGATTGGGACAATCCGTACAAGACCATGGATTTTGCCAACGAAGCCGGCGAGATCCGCGCCCTGGCCGAGATGGTCAAGCAGGGTTATGTGTTCAAGGGCTTGAAACCGGTCAACTGGTGTTTCGATTGCGGCTCGGCCCTGGCTGAGGCCGAGGTCGAGTATCAGGACAAGAAATCCGAGGCCATCGATGTCGCCTTTGTCTGCGAAGACAGCGACAAACTGGCCGCCGCCTTCGGCCTGAGCGCGCTGAACAAGCCCGCCAGCATCGTGATCTGGACCACCACGCCCTGGACCATCCCGGCCAACCAGGCGCTCAACGTACACCCGGAATTCGACTATGCCCTGGTCGATACCGGCGACAAGCTGTTGCTGCTGGCCGAAGAATTGGTGGAGGGCTGCCTGCAGCGTTACGGCCTGCAAGGCGAAGTGGTCGCCCGCGCCAAGGGCGAGGCGCTGGAACTGATTCGTTTCCGTCACCCCTTCTACGAGCGTTTCGCGCCGGTCTACCTGGCGGACTATGTCGCGCTGGATGCCGGTACCGGCATCGTCCACTCGGCCCCGGCCTATGGCGAGGACGACTTCCATTCATGCAAGCGCTACGGCATGAGCAACGACGACATC
>JBFKAF010000779.1:0-1795 GCA_041621735.1 Pseudomonas sp. | reverse complement strand
GCCAAGACGTTAAAGGCGCTGGTGGCCAAGGAGGCCGCGCAACTGGTCATGCTCGGCAAGCAGGCGATCGATGACGATTGCAACCAGACCGGTCAGATGCTCGCCGCGCTGCTGGACTGGCCCCAGGGCACTTTCGCCTCTGAACTGAAGGTGGCAGACGGGCAAGTTGAAGTGGTGCGCGAGATCGATGGTGGCTTGGAAACCATCGCCTTGGCTCTACCGGCGGTGGTCAGTGTCGACCTGCGCCTGAACGAGCCGCGCTTTGCCTCGCTGCCGTCGATCATGAAAGCCAAGAAGAAACCCCTGGAGCAGGTGACTGCCGAGGAACTGGGCGTCGACCTGAGCCCGCGCCTGGAACTGCTGTCGGCGGTCGAGCCGCCCGTGCGTCAGGCGGGCGGGGTGTTGGTTGCGAATGCCGCCGAGCTGGTGGCGAAACTGAAAACCGAAGCGGCAGTGCTCTAAGGAGTCGAAAAATGTCCATCCTGGTTATTGTCGAACACGACAACGCTGCCATTGCAGCTGCCACATTCAACACCCTCGGTGCTGCGCAGCAGATCGGCGGTGAGATCGACCTGCTGGTAATGGGGCATGCGTGCGCCCCGGTCAGCCAGGCCGCCGCGGCCATCGCCGGAGTACGGCGGGTCATCACGGTCGACGCCGAACAGTTCCAACAACCGCTGGCCGAAGACATGGCGCCACTGGTGCGCGATTGTGCCGAGGGCTACAGCCATCTGCTGGCTCCGGCCAACAGTTTTGGCAAGAACCTGATGCCGCGGGTTGCCGCGTTGCTGGATGTGGCGCAGCTTTCCGACATCAGCGCGGTGATCGATGCCGAGACCTTCGAGCGGCCGATCTATGCCGGCAACGTACTGGCGACCTATCGTTGCCGCGAACCGATCAAGGTGATCACCGTACGCAGCACCAAGTTCGAGCCGATTGCCGCCACGGGTGGCAGCGCAGAGCACTTGTCCATGCCGGCGCTCGCGCCGCAGCACAAGACCCGTGCGGTCAGCCGCACCGCGGCGAAGTCCGAGGGGCCCGAGTTGGCCACGGCGCGCATCGTGATCTCGGGTGGGCGCGGCATGGGCAGCGGCAAGAGTTTCGCACTGCTGGAGGCGGTTGCCGGTAAAATTGGCGCCGCAGTGGGTGCTTCACGTGCCGCGGTGGACGCCGGCTTTGCCGCGAACGACCTGCAAGTCGGGCAGACCGGTAAGGTAGTGGCGCCGGAGCTGTATATTGCCGTGGGTATTTCCGGGGCGATTCAGCACCTGGCCGGGATGAAGGACTCCAAGTTGATCGTGGCGATCAACAAGGACGCCGATGCGCCGATCTTCCAGGTGGCCGATTATGGCATCGTCGGCGATCTGTTCGAGATCCTGCCGCAGCTCGAAGCAGCCCTCTAAATCAACACAGTGAGAGTCAGAAGAGAATCGATATGAAGAACAAACCCTCGTATATCCTCAAAGTCTCCTGCCCTGGGCGTGTTGGTATCGTCGCCGCCATCGGTAACTTCATGGCCGACCGCGGCTGTTTCATCAAGGAACTGCACCAGTTCGACGACCTGGATTCCGGTCGCTTTTTCTCTACCATCGAGTTCGTCTTCGAAGGCGAGCGCACGTTCAGCGTCGAGCAACTGAAGGCGGCTTTCGAGGTCACCGCGCTGCGTTTCGAGATGGATTGGGAGATTCACGACACCACCGAGCGGGCCAAGGTGCTAATCATGGTGTCGAAGTACGACCATTGCCTGCGCGACCTGCTCTACCGCCGCGCCACCGGTGAGCTGCATATCGACATC
>JBFKAF010000778.1:0-1798 GCA_041621735.1 Pseudomonas sp. | reverse complement strand
TGGGCAGCCTGGCTGGCGCCTACCTGCGCCTGAAGTTCTCCAGCTCGCAACCGCTGGCGCCCTACCCCGAGCAGACGCGGCGGATCGAGGCCTGGTTCGTGCGTCTGGCCGAGCAGAGCGTGGACGACTGGAGCGACCTGCCGCTGAAGAAGGTCAACAACCACAGCTACTGGGCCGCCTGGTCGGTGATGGCCGCCGCGGTGATCAGTAACCGTCGCGACCTGTTCGACTGGTCCGTCGCGCAGTTCCGGGTCGCCGCCGGCCAGGTCGATGAGCAGGGCTACCTGCCCAACGAACTGAAACGCCGGCAGCGCGCCCTGGCCTACCACAACTACAGCCTGCCGCCACTGAGCATGATCGCCGCCTTCGCCCAGGCCAATTCACTCGACCTGCGCGAAGAGAACCACGGCGCCCTGCAGCGCCTGGCCGAACGGGTCATGGCCGGGGCCGAGAAGCAGGCCAGCTTCGCTGAGAAAACCGGGCACCAGCAGGACATGGACGACCTGCGCAAGCCGGCCAAGTTCGCCTGGCTGGCGCCCTACTGCACGCTCTACACCTGCTCGGCAGCCGCGCGCAAACGCCAGCAGGACATGGGCCCGTTCCGCACCTTCCGCCTCGGCGGCGACGTCAGCGGGGTGTTCCGCCGGTAGCACGAGGGCGACGGCTGACCGCCAGCCAGCCGTAGGCGCCAGCTGGCTGGCGATGTTTCTGCGTTGCCTGGATCGCCAGCAAGCTGGCGCCTAGCAATACCCGTCCATGGACGGCGCAACAGCCTCCCGCGTGCGGGGGGAAAGGGGGGGCTGTGAGCCCCAGACGAGTTGCCATTCAACGGAGAGAGACGGATGGTGTTTTCATCCAACGTGTTCCTGTTCTTGTTCCTGCCGGTGTTTCTCGGCCTGTACTACTTGAGCAGCAACCGCTATCGCAACTTGCTGATCCTGATCGGCAGCTACCTGTTCTACGCCTGGTGGCGGGTGGATTTTCTCCTGCTGTTCGTCGCAGTCACCCTGTGGAACTACGCCTTCGGCCTGCGTATTCACCGCGCCGGCGTGCGCAGCCAGGCCGCCCGCCGCTGGGTGACCTGGGGCGTGGTGGGCAACCTGGCGACCCTGGGCTACTTCAAATACGCCAACTTCGGCATGGCCAACCTCAACAGCCTGATGGAAGCGGCCGGCTTCGAGCCCTTTCTGCTGACCCAGGTGATACTGCCGATTGGGATTTCCTTCTATATTTTCCAGTCGCTCAGCTACCTGATCGACGTCTACCGGGGCGACACCGAACCGACCCACAACCTGATCAATTTCGCCGCCTTCATCGCCCTGTTCCCGCAGCTGATCGCCGGCCCGGTGCTGCGCTACAAGGACCTGGCGGATCAGTTCACCGCGCGCCGCCACAGCCTCGACCAGTTCTCTGCAGGCGCTACGCGCTTCATGCAGGGCTTCATCAAGAAGGTGTTCATCGCCGACAGCCTGGCGCCGCTGGTCGACCACCTGTTCGGCCTGGCCAACCCCAGCAGCGGCGATGCCTGGCTGGGCATGCTCGCCTACACCGCGCAGCTGTACTTCGACTTCTCCGGTTACAGCGACATGGCCATCGGCCTCGGCCTGATGATGGGTTTCCGCTTCATGGAGAACTTCAACCAGCCCTACATCAGCCAGTCGATCACCGAGTTCTGGCGGCGCTGGCACATCAGCCTGTCGACCTGGCTGCGCGACTACCTCTACGTGCCGCTGGGCGGCAACCGCCACGGCACCCTCAACACCTACCGCAACCTGTTCCTGACCATGCTGCTCGGCGG
>JBFKAF010000777.1:0-1799 GCA_041621735.1 Pseudomonas sp. | reverse complement strand
GCTCAATGCCGTGGCGGTGCTGGTGATCGCCTGCCCCTGCGCCCTCGGTCTGGCCACGCCTACCGCGATCATGGCCGGCACCGGCGTGGCCGCGCGCCACGGCATTCTGATCAAGGACGCCGAGGCACTGGAAGTCGCCCACGGCGTGACGGTCGTGGCCTTCGACAAGACCGGCACCCTCACCTCCGGCACCCCGCAGATCGCCCATCTGCAAGCGCTCGATGGCGACGAGCAAGCGCTGCTGCAGCTGGCCGGAGCCCTGCAACGCGGCAGCGAACACTCGCTGGCCAAGGCGGTATTGGATGCCTGCTCGGAACGACAGCTGACGCTACCCTCGGTAAGTGACAGCCAGGCCTTGGTCGGTCGCGGCATCGCCGGGCAGGTTGACGGGCGCCAGCTGGCCCTGGGCAACCGCCGACTGCTGCACGACAGCGACCTGCACAGTCGTGTGCAAGGGAGCGAACTGGCGCTATCGGCGCAAGCCTGGGAGGCAGAAGGACGCACCCTGTCCTGGCTGATCGAACAAGCGCCCGAGCCACGCGTACTCGGTTTGTTTGCCTTCGGCGACACCCTCAAGGAAGGTGCAGCCGAGGCCGTCACTCAGCTACAACGGCAGGGCATCGATAGCCACCTGATCAGCGGCGACAACCAGGGCAGCGTCAAGGCCGTCGCCAGCACACTGGGCATCGACGCCGTGCATGCCGAAGTGCTGCCGGGGGACAAGGCGGCGATTGTCGCCGAGCTGAAAAAGACCGGCGTGGTGGCAATGGTTGGCGACGGCATCAACGACGCACCGGCGCTGGCCTCTGCCGATGTCGGCATCGCCATGGGCAGCGGCACCGATGTGGCCATGCATGCCGCTGGTATCACCCTGATGCGCGGCGACCCGCGCTTGGTGCCCGCCGCCCTGGATATCAGCCGCCGGACCTATAACAAAATCCGCCAGAACCTGTTCTGGGCCTTCATCTATAACCTGATCGGTATTCCGCTGGCCGCCGCCGGCCTGCTCAACCCGATGGTGGCTGGTGCCGCCATGGCGCTGTCCAGCGTCAGCGTGGTGAGCAACGCCCTGCTGCTGAAGACCTGGAAACCCAAAGACCAGCACTGAGACTTCGGAGAACCCTCATGAATATCGGCCAAGCGGCGAAGAAAACCGGCCTGAGCGCGAAGATGATCCGTTATTACGAGAGCATCGACCTACTGCCGGCCGCCGGGCGTAGCGACAGCGGCTACCGCCAATACAGCCCGCAGGACTTGCATCGCCTGGCGTTTATCAAGCGGGCGCGGGATCTGGGATTTTCCCTGGCCGAGGTCGGCAAGCTGCTGGCCCTGTGGCAGGACCGACAGCGCGCCAGCGCCGACGTCAAGGCCTTGGCCGCGCAACATATCGCCGAGCTGAATCTGAAGATTGCCGAACTGTGCGGCCTGCGCGACACCTTGCAGGTCCTGCTCGAGCACTGCCAGGGCGATGACCGGCCAGATTGCCCGATCATCAAGGATCTGGAGTCCAGTGGCTGCCGTCACTAGTAGCCGGATGAGGTACGTGGAAATCCTATGCCCCCTGCCCCGTATTTCATTGGGCTACCAGTCGCTGGCTAAAGGGCGCGTTGCAGTGCCTGACAATCCACCGCGAAGTGGTCGCTCAACTCCGGCCAGAGGTTCTCCGGTAAATTGACCAGAACGCCGCACGCTCCGGCCGCGCGGGCGCACTCCAGATCGAAGCGGTAGTCACCGACCATCACCAACTCGGCGGGCGCCACCTGCCAGCGCTCGGCCAGCTGCAGCAAGCCACCGGGATG
>JBFKAF010000776.1:0-1800 GCA_041621735.1 Pseudomonas sp. | reverse complement strand
GGGTCAGCGGCGTGTCGACGAAGCCGGGGCTGATCAGGGTGACGTCGATACCCTCGCTGGCCAGGTCGATGCGCAGCGCCTCCAGCAGATAGCGCAGGGCGGCCTTGGAGGCGCCATAGGCTTCGGCGCGGGGCAGCGGCAGGTAGGTCACCGAGCTGCCGACGCCGACCAAGTGCGGGCGCAGGCCCTGGCGCAACAAGGGCAGCGCGGCTTCTATGCAGTAGCCGGCGGAGAACAGGTTGCTGCGCAGCACCCGCTCGAGCATGGCGGCCTCGAAGGCTCGTGCGTCGAGGTATTCACAGCTGCCGGCATTCAGAATCACGGTGTCCAGCGCGCCCCACGCTTGTTCTATGCGCTCACCGATGGCCTCGACTTGGGCGGCATCGCCGAGATCGCCTGGAACCAGCAACACCTGATTCGGGTAGCGAGCCGCCAAGGCCTGCAAGGGTTCCACCCGGCGCGCACTGACGGCCAGGCGATGACCGGCCCGCAGCAACAGCTCGGCCAGGGCCGCGCCAATGCCACTGCTGGCGCCGGTGAGCCAGATACGCCGGCCGTTCATGCCAGCCTCCGCTTCAGCCAGCGAATCGCCTGGCCCAGCAGGGGAAGGTGCTCGTACAGCAGGTTGCCGGCATCGAAATAGTCACGGTGGCGATGCACCTTGCCGTTCCACAGCAAGTGCGAACAGCCCTCGACCCGGATCAGTTGACCCCGGGATAAACGTGGGTGGCGATAGCTCAGGGTCCAGCGCAGATAACCCTCGCCCTCGCGAACCTGATCGAAGCCATAGAAGTCGAAGCGCAGCTCGCTGACATTGGCGTACAGGTCGGCGAAATAGCGCTGCAGATTGGCCAGTCCGCGCACCTCGTGCAGCGGGTCGCAGAACAACGCGTCGTCGCTGTAGAGCTCGCCGAGGCGATCCAGGTTGTGCCTGTTCAGGGCGGCAAAGTCCCTGGCGAACTGACGCAGAAAATCGCTCATGGCAGCACCTGTGTGCCGCGCTTGGGCAGATTCTTGAAGGCCTCCAGGGCGCGACTGCGGCTGCTGCTCAGGTCGACTAGCGGCTGCGGGTAATCGAGCGCTGCGAACAGGCCCCCGGCGTTTTTCCAACCGGCGCTGGGGTTGTGGATGTCCCTGTTGCTCAGGCTCGCCAGCTCCGGCAGCCACTGGCGGATAAAGCGTCCGTCCGGGTCGAAGCGTTGCGACTGGCTGAGCGGGTTGAAAATGCGGAAGTAGGGCGCCGCGTCGGTGCCGGTGGAGGCGCTCCACTGCCAGCCGCCATTGTTGGCCGCCAGGTCGCCGTCGATCAGCCGACTCATGAAGAAACGCTCGCCTTCGCGCCAGTCGATCAGCAGGTTCTTGCTCAGGAACATCGCCACGATCATCCGCAGGCGGTTGTGCATCCAGCCGGTGGTCAGCAGTTGGCGCATCGCCGCGTCGATGATCGGCACGCCGGTGCGGCCCTGCTGCCAGGCCAGCAACTCGTCGGGCGCCTGGCGCCAGGCCAGCGCTTCGGTTTCCGGGCGAAAGGCGCGGTGTTTGCTCAGCCGGGGGTAGCCGACCAGGATGTGTTTATAGAATTCGCGCCAGAGCAACTCATTGATCCAGGTGACGATGCCGCTGCTGCCGCTCTCGAACTCGCCCTGGTTCGCCTGCAGGGCGGCGTGCAGGCACTGGCGTGGCGACAGCACGCCGGCGGCGAGGTAGGCCGACAGCTGGCTGGTGCCGGGTATCGCGGGGATGTCGCGGTGCTGCTGGTAATAGTCGATGCGCTCCTCGGCGAAGCTGTGCAGACGCTGC
>JBFKAF010000775.1:0-1807 GCA_041621735.1 Pseudomonas sp. | reverse complement strand
CGCTGCAGGCCATGCTGCACCAGAAAGGCGGCCACCGGGCCGGCGGCGCTGCCGGTGGCGATATCCTCGATCTGCCCAAGCGGGTCCCAGGTGCGTCCCTCGCGGCCATCGACGTCCAGCAGATAGACGAAGTCGGCCCCCAGGGCGGCCAATTCGGCAGCGAAGCTGCGCTGCTGTTTGGCGCGTGCCAGGCCCTGGGCGCTGACCGGCAAGAGCAGATAAGGCAGGCCGTTGCTGACCACAGTGGCAGGGTAGCGGCTGTCCAGTTCGCTGGTGCTCAAACCAAAGGCCTCGGCGAAGCGCAAGGCCTGTTCGTGGGCGAGCGGGGCGCCGAACTCGGAGCGCCCTTGCGCCATTTCCGCGTAAAAGCCCCGCTCTTGCCGGCGCGTGCGCACCGTCACGCTTTTCGCCAGCAACTGCAGGGTCCACTCGGCGCTTGCGCCTGGGCAGTGCAGGTGGTGCAGCAGGGCCGCCGTGCCAATGATCGGGTGACCGGCGAAGGGCAGTTCTTCTTCCATGGTGAAGATTCGCGCCTGGTATGCCTTGGCGCCGGCGCCGGGCAGCAGGAACACCGACTCGAACTGACGCAGTTCCCGAGTCAGCGCCTGCATGGCGGCAGACGACAGCTGACGGGCATCGGGGAATATCGCCACGCCGTTACCGGCCAGCGGATGCTCGGCGAATACATCGAGTTGCCAATAAACCAAGGGGGACATGGCGGCTCCGTGGGGCTGTGGATCGGTCAGTTACCGGGGTACTCGCTCAGCACCCGTTCCTCGCCATTCGGGCCGAGGCCGATGACCCGGTAGGCATCGCGAATGTCGCCGCGCTCCATGCCGGGCGAGCCGGTCGGCATGCCCGGCACGGCGGCGCCGAGCAGGTCCGGCTGGCGGCGCAGCTTGAGGATGTCGGCGGCCGGTACGTGGCCCTCGACGAAGCGGCCGTCGATCACCCCGGTGTGGCAGGAGGCCAAACGCGGCGGCACCCCGAGGCGCTGCTTGAGCGCCGGCATGTCCGCCTCGAGGTGGTCGTTGACGCTGAAGCCATTGTCTTGCAAGTGGCTGATCCAGGCCTTGCAGCAGCCGCAGCTGGGGTCGCGATAGACGTCGATGGTCAGTGCTTCGGCGGCGTGAAGCAGGCCGGCGAAGAGTCCGCCGAGCAGGAGAAACAGGCGCATGCAGAGATCCTCTAATGGAGTTGCCGCGAGCATAGCGTCGCTACCGAGCTAATCCAAATCATCGAATGTTTCCGCATACGCGAGCGGCGGCCTATGCTGGGTCCACCGCACTACGGGAAGGAAGCTGTCGATGCTGCTTGCACGCGTCATTCTGGCCATCCAGCTGCTGGCCCTGGCCGGGCTGGGTCTGGTCTATTTCATTCGCCCGCACGAGATGAGCAACCTCAGCGGCATGCTGTTGCTGGCGCCGGCCGCGGCGACCGATGTGCGCGCCTATTACGGGGGGCTGCAGCTGGGTTTGGCGGCGTTCCTCGGTTTGGCGCTGCTCCGTAGCGACCTGACTCACGCGGCGCTGACCCTGCTGGTACTGCTCTACAGCGCCATGGCGTTGGCGCGGATCGGCGGCCTGTGGCTGGACGGCGGCGCCCAGCAGACCTTCAACCTGGTGGCGTTGTTGCTCGAAGTGGTCTCCGCCGGGCTGGCCTTCTGGGCGCTGCGCGGCGTGTCCAGGCCAGCGCCGGAAGACGAGTGATAGGCCCGCAGCGCCGCGGCCTCGCCTGAGAAAGCTGTCGCTGTCCCCGGCGGCGCGCACCGGGCACGACCTGTCGCGGCCCTGACCCTGAGCGGGGG
>JBFKAF010000774.1:0-1809 GCA_041621735.1 Pseudomonas sp. | reverse complement strand
GCCCGGTAGGCCGAGCGGCAGGCCGAGCAGGCCTTCGCGCAGTTGCGTACTGATGCGCAACGCCACCTGCAGCGGCTGACCGGCGACGAGCAGGTCGAGCAGGCAACCTTCGCTGAACCGCAGATGGCTGGCGTCCGCTTCACTCAACAGCGCATAGGGCTCGGCTATGCGCGCCTGGATCGGTGCGGCCAGGGCGCTGGTTTCATCGCTGCCGAACAGGTGATGGCAGGGCACCACCTGCCAGCGATTGGCGGCCGGGGTGAATGCGCCGGGGATCTGCGCAAACCAGGCGAGGCGATCACCCTGTGGCTCAAGCAAGCGCACACCCGCGTCGCCGGCACGCAGATGACCGCCGACTTCATCCTGAAACTTGTTCCAGGCCTGCGGTGAGTTCCAGCCCGGAGACCAGGCGAAGGCCACTTGCTGGCGCGCCTCGGCCGAGCCGGAGTAGCCCTCCATGGAAAAGGCGAAGGCGCTGTCCTGATCCTGCGGCGTACGCGGTTCGTGCACGCTGATATTGGCGCGCATGGCGGTGCGACCGCTGTAACGGTGCGGTTCGCGGGCCAGTTTCAGTCCCTTGATGCGAAATCCGGCATTCGGCGCCGCCTCGACAATGGCGGCCAATGCCGCTGTGCTGGCGGCGCAGGCGGCGGTGACCTGATCGAGCTGGGTCCAATCCACGGCCTGGTCCTGCAGGGTGCTGTGCAGGGCATGCAGCCAGCGCCAGCTTTCCCGCACGCTATTGGCGGCAGCGTAGTAGCTGGGCTCGAACACCTGGAAGAAACGCTGGGCGCGGCCTTCCTGGCTGACCAGGGTGCCGTCGCCCTCGGCGAAGCTGGCCGCCGGCAGCAACAGGTCGGCGCGCTCGGCCGTGGCGGTACGCTGGTGATCGACGACGATCAGCGTCGCCACGGCGCTTAGCGCGCGCTCGACCGACTCATGCCTGGCGCGGCGATACAGGTCGTTCTCCAGCACTATCACCGCATCGGTCTGAGCGCTGCTCATGGCCTGTAGCGCGGCATCCACCGAGTCGCCGCCGAGCAGCGCCAGGCCCAGGCTGTTGGCCTCGGCGACCACCAGGCTCAGCGAGCCTTGCTTGTCGCGCGCATGCAGGGCCTTGGCAATGTTTGCCGTGGCTTCGAGCAGGGCCCGATTACCCAGCGAGGTGCCGCTGATAATCAGCGGACGTTGCGCCTGGAGCAGGCTGGCTGCGATGCGCTCGGCCAGAGCTGTCGCCTCAGCATCCAGGCCATCCACCGCCGGCGCACCGGCATCCAGGGCGTGGGCCACGGCGAAACCGAGGCGGGCCAGGTCGTCCGGGGCGGCGTGCACACACTCTTCGGCGACATCATCGAGGCGGGTGGCTTCGACGCTGGCGATAAACAGCGGATACAGGTTGTGCTGGCCGATGTTCTGCACCGCGGCATTCAACCAGGGCTGGATTTTCATCGCCTCGGCCATCGCCACGGCCTTGCCTTTTACCGTCTGGCGCAGGGCCAGGGCGATGCGCGCCGCGGTCTGGGTCAGGTCCTCGCCGAGCACCAATACCGCATCGTGGCTTTCCATCTCGCGTAGCGAGGCAATCGGCAGCGGGCTGCGCTGCAGTATCTCCAGCGCCAGGCGCAGGTGTTCCAGTTCGCCGGCGGCGATACCGCTGTAGAAGTGTTCGGCACCCACCAGTTCACGCAGGGCAAAGTTGCTTTCCAGGCTGGCGCGCGGTGAGCCGATGCCGAGCATGCGCTTGCCCTTGAGCAAGGCGGCGGCCTGATCCAGCGCATCATCCAGGCTCAGCGGCTGGCCATCCAGCAG
>JBFKAF010000773.1:0-1810 GCA_041621735.1 Pseudomonas sp. | reverse complement strand
GTCATGGGTTCTGCTCCCCATGCTAAAACGCGGCAATCCTCGTCGATTTACTACCTTGGTAGCGCCTTACTGGTACTTTCTGCATATTTCCACCACCTAGCGCAGTTCCTATGCTGGCAACACCTACCCAGGAGTTGCCCATGCATCGGTTCGCTTTCTACCTCCTGCCCTGCCTGCTCGCCCTGTTCGGCGCGGCCTCGGCCAGCCTGGCAGCCGAACTGCAGGTGCGTATCGGCTACCTGGCCTACGTCCCGCAAACCGGGCCGCTGCTGTCCAACGTCATCCCCGAGCCCGAAGACGCCGGCCGCCGCGGCGCCGAACTGGCGATTATCGACAGCAACAGCACCGGGCGCTTTCTCAAGCATGCTTACAGCCTGGATATTGCCGAGCGCGACGACGACGCCAGCCTGATCGAAGCCGCTAGCGAGTTGCATGAGCAAGGCGTGCGCCTGTTCGTGGTCAACGCCCCGGCCGCCACCCTCAAGCAGCTCAGCGCGCGCCTGCCGGACAGTTTGCTGCTCAACGCCGGCAGCGCCGACGACAGCCTGCGCCACAGCCAGTGCCTGGCCAACGTGCTGCACACCCTGCCGAGCCGGGCCATGCTCGCCGATGCCCTGGCGCAGTTCCTCGCCGTGCGCAAATGGACCCGCTGGCTGCTGATCAGCGGCGCCACCGAGGACGATGCGGCTTACGCCGCAGCCCTGCGCCGCGCGGCCAAGCGCTTCGGCCTACGCATCGTCGCGGAGAAGGCCTGGAGCTTCGACAACGACCAACGGCGCAGCGCCCAGGCGGAGATGCCGCTGTTCACCCAGACCGCCGAATACGACGTGGTGCTGGTGGCCGACGAGCGCGGCGACTTCGGCGAGTACCTGCCCTACCAGACCTGGTATCCGCGCCCGGTTGCCGGCACTCAGGGCCTGACCCCGACCGCCTGGCACAAGACAGTCGAGACCTTCGGCGCCGCGCAATTGCAGAAGCGCTTCGAGGCCCACGCCCAGCGCTGGATGAACGACCGCGACTTCGCCGCCTGGATTGCCGTGCGCAGCATCGCCAGCGCGGTGAGCAAACTGCGCCAGGCCGACGCCGCGGCGATCCGCCAGTTGGCCCTGAGCGAGCAGTTGCCGCTGGACGGTTTCAAGGGCCGCAAGCTGAGCTTCCGCAGCTGGAATGGCCAGTTGCGCCAGCCGATCCCCTTGGTGCAACCGCGCGCCCTGGTCAGCACCTCGCCGCAGGAAGGCTTCCTGCATCCCAGCAGCGAGCTGGACAGCCTCGGCTACGACGCGCCCGAGGTCAGCTGCCGGCTGACCGCCGCTCCATGAGCCATAACAAGAGGAACACGCCCATGCGCATCGCCCCGCTCACCCTCGTCATCGGCCTGACCCTGGCCAGCAGCGCCGGCCAGGCCGCCACCGCCTATGTGTCCAACGAGAAGGACGACAGCATCAGCGTGATCGACCTGGACAGCCTTGAAGTCACCGACACCCTGGCGGTTGGCATGCGCCCGCGCGGCCTGTTGCTGTCCGCCGACCACAAGTTGCTGTACATCTGCGCCAGCGACTCGGACCGGGTGCAGGTGATGGACCTGGCCACACGCACCATCGTCAAGGAGCTGCCCTCCGGCGCCGACCCCGAACAGTTCGCCCTGCACCCCAACGACCGCTGGCTGTACATCTCCAACGAAGACGACGCCCTGGCCACGGTGGTCGACACCCAGACCGATGAGGTGCTGGCGCAGATCGACGTCGGCGTCGAGCCCGAAGGCATGGCGGTCAGCCCGGACGGCAAGTGGGCGGTCAACACCAGCGAGACC
>JBFKAF010000772.1:0-1817 GCA_041621735.1 Pseudomonas sp. | reverse complement strand
GTCGATGGCGCAATCGACTTCCGGCTCACCCAGCAGGGCGGCGATCTGTTCGTGCAGCGGAATGTCCAGCGACAGGTCGGCGATCTCGAAGCCCTGAGCCTTGGCATGCACCAGACGCACCGGGTTGACGTCACCGACTATGACCACGGCGGCGCCGAGCAGACGCGCCGAGGCGGCAGCGGCCAGACCGACCGGGCCGGCACCGGCGATGTACACCGAGGTACCAGGGCCGACGCCTGCGGTGACGGCACCGTGGTAGCCGGTCGGCAGGATGTCGGACAGGCAAGTCAGGTCGCGGATTTTCTCCATCGCCTTGTCGCGATTCGGCAGCTTGAGCAGGTTGAAGTCGGCGTACGGCACCATGGCGTACTCGGCCTGGCCACCGGTCCAGTCGCCCATGTCGACGTAGCCGTAGGCGCCGCCGGGACGAGCCGGGTTGACCGACAGGCAGACGCCGGTGTGTTGTTCCTTGCAGCTGCGGCAGCGGCCGCAGGCGACGTTGAACGGTACCGAGACCAGGTCGCCGATCTGCAGGTTCTCGACGTCGCGACCCTTCTCGATCACTTCACCGGTGATTTCGTGGCCTAGCACCAGACCGGTTTGTGCGGTAGTACGGCCGCGCACCATGTGCTGGTCCGAACCACAGATGTTGGTCGATACCACGCGCAGAATGACCGCGTGCTCGATCTTCTTGCCGCGCGGATCCTGCATTTTCGGATAGTCAATTTTCTGTACCTCGACCTTACCCGCGCCGAGATATACGACACCACGATTACCAGACATGCGTTGTTCTCCTTTGTTGTTGAAATACAAAGGCGCAGCCAGCGGCCACGCGGCCTTGCATTGGAGCTGTATACGTCTGTTGCTAAAACCGGCGAGGCGCGCCAATTGGCAGAGCGCTACTGCCCTCACCGGCTGGGTTGGTGCTACGCGTGCAGCACCACGGTGCGATTGGCGTTGAGGAACACCCGCCGCTCGATGTGATAGCCGATCGCCTTGGCCAGGGTCAGGCACTCGATGTCGCGGCCCTTGGCGATCAGGTCTTCCGGATAATGGGCATGGTCCACCGACTCCACGCCCTGGGCGATGATCGGCCCCTCATCCAGATCGTTGTTGATGTAGTGGGCGGTGGCGCCGACCATCTTGACGCCCTTCTGGTACGCCTGATGGTAGGGCTTGGCGCCCTTGAAACCGGGCAGCAGCGAGTGGTGGATATTGATCGCCCGGCCGTCCAGCTTGCGGCACAGTTCCGGCGACAGCACCTGCATATAGCGGGCGAGCACCACCAGTTCGGCGCCGCTGTCCTCGACCACCTGCAACACCTTGCGCTCTTGCGCCGGCTTGTCGTTGGGGTCGAGGGGGAAGTGGTAATAGGGAATGTTGTGCCAGCTCGCCAACGGCTCCAGGTCCGGGTGGTTGGACACCACCGCCACCACGTCCATGGCCAACTGACCGATGCGCTGACGATAGAGCAGGTCGTTCAGGCAATGGTCGGCCTTGGACACCATCAACACCACCTTGGCCCGGTAACCCGGCGGGGTCAGCTCGGTGCGCATGTCGAAGGGCGACAGGCGTTCGTCGAGGCCGCTGCGGAAGGCCTGCTCGTCGAAGCCTTCAGACACGCGGAACTCCACGCGGATGAAGAAGCGCGCCGACAGGCGATCATCGAACGAGTGATGCTCGGTGACGTAGCAGTTCTGCTCGAACAGGAAACGCGTCACCGCATCCACGGTGCCGAGCACGCTCGGGCAATGGGCGGTGAGAATCCAGGTGTCGGGGGTGCGGCTCATGATGAAGCTCCCGGTGGTCTATGCCGT
>JBFKAF010000771.1:0-1817 GCA_041621735.1 Pseudomonas sp. | reverse complement strand
TCAAAGGTATCAACCAGCTCACCGCCGACGGTTTGCTGCGGCCACTCATAGACTCGGTGTTCGACTTCGACAAGGTCGTTGAAGCGCATCGCCATATGGAAACCTGCCCAAGCCGGGGCCGGGTAGTGCTGCAGGTTTAAGCCTGATCGCCACTATGCCTAAGCACCCAGCATGTGCACGCACCTGAAAAGACTCGAGCACATGCTGCAAGCCAAATGACCGCTCTTATCTGGGGCCTGGCCTAGGGGCAAGCCGCGCCTGACGCCGCATCGCATGGGCATGACTGTGCGCAAGCCCCCTCGATACTCCGACCGGCCCGATCGAGGACGCCCAGGGCTAGTTGTGACCACTACCCCCGGCGACTCTGGCCCCTGAGCGCGCAAGCCTGAAAGAAGACAAGCTTATCCGTTGGCACAGGCGGACCAATTGCGATTATCGACCTTGCGTTCGATAATCGCTCGAACGTCCCCCCAACTCTTCTTCGGAGGCTGTATGAGCGAAACGCGACCGCCCCTTTCCGCCTTGGCGCCACCGCCCTACGTGTCGCCGGCCAAGCGCATCGCCGAATTCGGTGGCGACCCGAACTTCATGACCTCCCTGGCACGTGGTCTGGCGGTGATCAATGCCTTTCAGGAGCGCAAACGTCACCTGACCATCGCGCAGATCAGCCACCGTACCGAGATTCCCCGCGCCGCCGTGCGTCGATGCCTGTATACCCTGATGAAACTGGGCTACGCGACCACCGACGGGCGTACCTACTCGCTGCTGCCCAAGGTGTTGACTCTCGGCCATGCCTACCTGTCGTCCACCCCCCTGGCAGTCTCGGCGCAGCCTTATCTGGATCGCATCAGCGAACAACTGCACGAGGCCTGCAACCTGGCCACCCTGGAGGGTGAGCAGGTGCTGTATATCGCCCGTTCGGCGATTCCCCAGCGCTTGATCTCGGTGGATTTGAGCGTGGGCAGCCGCCTGCCGGCCTACTGCACCTCGATGGGGCGCATCCTCCTGGCCGCATTGGACGACGACAGCCTGCACGACTATCTGAATAACGCCGAGTTGCAGGCCAAGACCAGCCGTACCCTGCATACCCCGGAAGACCTCTGGGAGTGCTTGCAGCAGGTGCGCCAGCAGGGCTGGTGCGTGGTCGATCAGGAGCTGGAACAGGGCCTGCGCTCCCTGGCCGTGCCGGTGTACGACTCGGCCGGGCATGTGCTGGCGGCGATGAATGTCAGTACCCATGCCGGCCGTGTACCGACCAGCGAGCTGGAGAAGCGCTTTCTGCCGATCATGCTCAACGCCAGTCGGGAGCTGAGTAGCCAACTGTTTGCGCCGCTGTAAGGGCCGGGGGCCGCGAGCGATAATCGAACGTTTTTTACCGCAATCGGTTGACGGGATTTCCGACTGTTTCCTATGGTGGCGGTCTGCCAAGAACTCGACGGGGCCACTCGTCCGTTTGCCGAGACTCTGCCCCGTTGTTGGGTAGACTCGGAGTGACACTAGCCGGTGCAACGCCCGCAATGGCAGGCGTCAATATAAAAATAATCAGGTACTTCGCGGATGCTGCTACTGAGTGACAAGAGCATGGTGTTCGACCATGCCGATCCCTATGCCGTGTCGGGTTATGTCGACCAGCACGTCGGGCATCATTGCATCCAGTTGCCGAGCAAGGGCAGCGTCTCGGCCAGCCTCAGTCACCGCAAGTTTGCCAGTATGGACCTGTGCCGAATCAGCTATGGCGGTAGCGCCCGGGTTACCTCGGACGCGCTGGAAACCATCTACCACCTGCAGATACTGCTCAAGGGCCACTGTCTGTGGCG
>JBFKAF010000770.1:0-1825 GCA_041621735.1 Pseudomonas sp. | reverse complement strand
GCGGCCAGGCCATACAGCGAGTCGTTGGCCAGGCGCAGCGCCTCCTCGTCGTCGTCGAAGGGGGCGGTGACCAGCACCGGGCCGAAGATTTCCTCCTGGACGATGCGCATGTCGTTGCGGCAGTGAGCGAAGATGGTCGGCTGCACGAAGTAGCCGGGGCCTTCGACGGGCTCGCCGCCGTACACCAGCTCGGCGCCCTCGCGCTTGCCGGCCTCGATATAGTTCAACACCCGCGCCTGCTGCTGCTGGGATACCAGCGGGCCGATGAAGCAGTCGGGGTCCAGGCCCGGAGCGAGCTTCAAGGTGCGGGTGTAGGCGACCAGCTCGGCGAGGAACTGCTCGTAAATGCTGTGATGAATATAGGCGCGGGTGCCGGCATCGCAGACCTGCCCGGAGTTGAAGAACACCCCGTTGGCCACCGCCTGGGCGGCGGCCGAGATGTCGGCATCCTCCAGCACTATGACCGCCGACTTGCCGCCCAGCTCCAGGGTCAGGCGCTTCATCTGCTCCATGGCCGACTTGCCGACCGTGCAGCCGACCGGGGTCGAACCGGTGAAGCTGAGCTTATCGATGCCCGGATGAGTAGCCATCGCCGCGCCGACCAGGCTGCCGCGCCCGGTGACTATGTTGACCACGCCGTCGGGAATCCCCGCCTGCTGCACTAGCTCGGCGAAACGCAGCGCCGACAGCGAAGTCAGCTCGGCCGGCTTGACCACCACGGTGCAGCCGGTGGCCAGGGCGGCGCCGAGCTTCCAGGCCATGGTCTGCAGCGGGAAGTTCCACGGCACTATGGCGCCGACCACGCCCACCGGTTCCTTGCGCGTATAGGCCAGGTAGTTGCCCGGCAGCGACGGCTCGACGGTGCGCCCGTGCAGCTTGCTGGCCCAGCCGGCGAAATAGCGGAAGGTGTCGACCGTGCCCTGGATGTCGACGTCGCGCGCCTGAGCGGCGGACTTGCCCATGTCGATCGACTCGATCTCCGCCAGTTCGACGGCGTTCTGCTCGATCAGGTCGGCCAGACGATGCAACAGGCGCTCGCGCTGCAGTGGTTTGAGCAGACGCCAGGCGCCGCCGTCGAACTGCGCGCGGGCAGCCGCCACGGCGCGGTCCAGATCCGCCGTGGTGGCCATGGGGATATGGGTGAGCAGGCCCTCGGTCGAGGGCTCGATGACCTCGGCGCTCTGGCCGTCGCTGGCCTCGACCCAGGCGCCGCCGATGAACATCTTCTGCGCCTTGGCGAGAAACTCTTGGGTGGCTTCGGATATGCCGAATTTTTGCAGGTACTGCTTAACGCTGCTGTCCATGGTCATGCCTCCTGAGTGGCGCGGGCCTGGGCGCGCTCGTGAAAGATGAAGCCGATGCTGTTGAGCAGCAGCTGCGCGGCGAGGATCGAGGTCATCCCGGTGGGGTCATACACCGGCGCCACCTCGACCAGGTCCATGCCGACGATATTGCCCTGGCTGCGCTTGGCCAGTAGCTGGATGATTTCCAGCACTTCGTAGTAGAGGAAACCGCCGTGACTCGGGGTGCCGGTGCCCGGCGCGATGGACGGATCGAAGCCGTCGATGTCGATGGTGATGTAGTAAGGCACGCCGCTGGGAATCAGCTCCAGCACGCCTTGCGCGCCGAGACGACGCACGTCGCGGACCGACAGAATGTGCGAGCCGGCACTGCGCGCCGCGTCGTAGTCGTCGCGGTTGGAGGAGGACACGTTGCGGATGCCCATCTGGGTCATGCCGACGATGTGGTTCATTTCCGAGGCGCGGCGCAGTGGGCTGCCATGGCCATAGCGCACGCCATGGCGCTCGTCGACGAAATCCAGGTG
>JBFKAF010000769.1:0-1826 GCA_041621735.1 Pseudomonas sp. | reverse complement strand
TCGATATTCATGCCCAGTTCCTTGATCTTGCGGGTCAGGGTGTTGCGTCCCCAGCCCAGCAGAACGGCGGCATCGCGGCGGCGTCCAGCGGTGTGTTTGAGGGCCGTCTCGATCATGATCCGCTCGAACACCGGCACCGCGCTGTCGAGCAGGCTTGACTGGCCGCGAGTCAAGGCCTGGTCGGCCCACTGGCGCAAACCATGCTCCCAGTTACTCGGCGTGCCACTGTCCTGCGGTTGGCTGAGCAGTTCCGGCGGCAGGTCGTCGATGTGCACCTCGCGCCCGGAGGCCATCACGGTGATCCAGCGGCAGGTATTCTCCAGTTGCCGTACGTTGCCCGGCCAGGGCAGGTTCTTCAGGTAGTCCTCGGTCTCGCTCTTCAGCAGCTTGGGTTCGACTGTCAGCTCTTGCGCGGCCTGGCTGAGGAAGTGCCGGGCCAGGGTCGGGATGTCTTCGCGGCGGTCGGCCAGGCGCGGGATGTGGATGCGGATCACGTTGAGGCGGTGGAACAGGTCTTCGCGGAATTTACCGGCCTGCACCAGGGTTTCCAGGTCCTGGTGGGTGGCGGCGATGATGCGCACATCGACCTTTACCGGGGTATGGCCGCCGACCCGGTAGAACTCGCCGTCGGCCAGCACGCGCAGCAGGCGGGTCTGGGTGTCGGCCGGCATGTCGCCGATTTCGTCGAGGAACAGGGTGCCGCCATCGGCCTGCTCGAAGCGCCCGCGGCGCAGGTTGGCCGCGCCGGTGAAGGCGCCTTTCTCGTGGCCGAACAGTTCGGACTCCATCAGGTCCTTGGGGATCGCGGCCATGTTCAGCGCGATAAAGGGCGACGCCGCACGTGGACTGTGGCGGTGCAGGGCGTGGGCGACCAGTTCCTTGCCGGTGCCGGACTCGCCGTTGATCAATACGGTGATGTTCGAGTGGCTGAGGCGGCCGATGGCGCGGAATACCTCCTGCATGGCCGGCGCTTCACCGATGATTTCCGGGGTGCGTGCTTCGGCGACGGGGGGTGTCAGGCCTTGTTGTTCCTGCGCATGCTGGTAGGCACGCTTGACCAGGGACACCGCCTCGTCGACATCGAACGGCTTGGGCAGGTACTCGAAGGCCCCGCCCTGATAGGAGGCCACGGCGCTTTCCAGGTCGGAGTGGGCGGTCATGATGATCACCGGCAGGCGCGGATGCATCTCACGAATCTGCGCCAGCAGATCCAGGCCGCTGGCACCGGGCATGCGGATGTCCGAGATGACCACGTCCGGCTGCTGCCGGCCGAGGCGGCTGAGTACGCCGTCGGCGCTGTCGAAGCTCTGGGTGGTCATGCCTTCTTGTTGCAGGGCTTTTTCCAGCACCCAGCGGATGGAGCGGTCGTCGTCGACGATCCATACGGTTTCACTGCGACTCATGACGGCGTTACTCCTTGTTCCAGCGGCAGGAAGATCGTGAATACGGTATGCCCGGGGTGGCTCTCGCACTCGATCAGGCCTTGATGCTGACTAATGATGTTCTGGGTGATGGCCAGGCCGAGCCCGGTGCCGTCTGCGCGTCCGCTGACCATGGGGTAGAAGATGGTTTCCTGCAGCTCCGCGGGTATGCCGGGACCGTTGTCGATGATTTCCAGTCGGGCCACCAGGCGATGGCGGACGTGGGCGATGGTGAACTGGCGCAGGGTGCGGGTGCGCAGGGTTATGCGGCCGAGGTGCAGCTCATTCTGCGTGCCTATCGCCTGCATGGCGTTGCGCACGATATTCAGCACCGCCTGGATCATCTGCTCGCGGTCGATCAGTACGTCCGGGATGCTTGGGTCGTAGTCGCGGACCAGGGTGATG